>DASTRT010000284.1:0-3799 GCA_035761085.1 Methylophilaceae bacterium | reverse complement strand
GGCTAGCGGCGGCAGTGTCATCAACATCAGCTCTGCAGTCACCACCCTGACGCCGCCAAACTCGTCAGTCTACACTGGCACCAAGGGTGCCGTTGATGTCATCACGGCGGCACTTGCGAAAGAACTGGGCGCACGAAAAATTCGCGTCAACGCGATCAATCCCGGCATGATTGAGACAGAAGGAACGCACGCGGGCGGATTTACGGAAGGTGAATTGAGGGCATGGGTCGAATCGACCGCGCCTTTGGGGCGCATCGGCCAGGTGGATGATATTGCACCGACGGCGGTTTATCTGGCTTCAGACGATTCGAAGTATATGACGGGCGCCACCCTTAACGTTGCAGGTGGGATGTAGCCATTCAAAATCCTCTGGCATAACTCTCCGACATTAAGTCTAAAGAAAAGCCCGCATTTGCGGGCTTTATGGTGTTACTCAGTAGAAATTCGTTGGCTCAACCGCACTTGCTTTCGCCGCAATTAAGGCAGGTCAGACAACCGTCCATGATGATAGCGGCCTTGGTCTGGCACTTGTTGCAGAGCTGGGCGCCGGCGGGGAAGCCTTCGGAAGTCAATTCCGCGCCGGACTGCGTGATCTTCTCCATGTATTCGGCACGCTTTTCGGCGATGAGCTTCTTCTGGTGTTCGTCAGGCTCAGACTTCTTGAGCATGCCGATTTCCTGCAGGTGCTGTTCGACCACTTCGCCAATCTCGGCCACCAGGCTGGGGATGTACTTGCCGCCCTTCTTGAAGTAGCCGCCGCTGGGGTCGAATACGCTACGCAGTTCTTCCACCAGGAAGGTGACGTCACCGCCCTTGCGGAATACGGCGGACATGACTCGCGTGAGGGCGACGATCCACTGGAAGTGCTCCATGTTCTTGGAATTGATGAAAATCTCGAACGGGCGGCGATGCTCTTGCGGCGTGCCTTCGTTCATGATGACGTCATTGATGGTGATGTAGAGCGCATGCTCGGTGACTGGCGTCTTGATCTTGTAGGTATTGCCGACCAGCATGTCAGGGCGGCTCAAGGGTTCACCCATCTGTACCACGGTAGAAGGCTTGAGTTCCTCCGCAGGGGCAGCTTGCACAGCCTTGGCCTTGTCCTCTTCCGTGACGACGTTGTAGCCGGTGATTTTCTTTTCGATCTTGATTGCCATGATGTCTCCTTCAATGTGTCATACCAGAGCAATCCGGTATCCGATGACTGGATTCCCGCTTGTGCGGGAATGACGGTTAAAACTTGCCGTTCACAGAGCAACGGACGGTTAATCCGCAGGTCTTGCTTGCGCCTGACTGCTGCCTTCGGTGGCAAGTACGGATGCCAGCAAGCAATTGATGTTGGCAACATCATAAACCACATTATTTAGTAAAGCCAGACCAAATTGAACACATAATCTGGTGTTTTTTGTTAAGGCTGCAGCTCCTTGATTTGGCGCATCATTTACCGTATATCGGGAAAAAGGTGCCGATCGTCGCTGGAATTTTGCTCCATGGCACGGAGGGCCGTAGATTACTCTGGTTTTGGTTCGTTAAAAGCTGGCTGTTTTGCTAGCTGACGTGGGGTTGCTCCGGGAATCAGAATCATCACGGGGCTGTTGCATTGGCAGCAGGTAAGCATAACGACAAATGGTTATCCATGAACTCTGCAGCAAAAACAACAAATTTCGACCCGCACGCTCTCGCTCGGGAGCAGCTCAAACACATCTATTTTTACCGCAATCGGGCCTTCCTGCTTAAGGCAATTCTCGGTCTGATGGCGGCCGTTGTGCTGGCGGTACAACTGCATTACCTGGTTGCGCTGGGCTGGTTTGTCGCGTTGCTGGCGACTGGAGCATGGCATTGGCAGATGGGCGGCATGGGTTGGCAGGATGTGGAGCTGCGCGCCAACCATTCCAACATTCATCGTCATATCATGGCCGCCGGTATCAGCGGACTGGGCTGGGGCACGCTGGCAGCAGCACTGGTCTGGCTGCCGCGTACCGGCCAGGATGCCTTGCTTGTCCTGATGGTGGTTGCAATTACCTCGACCATGCCTCGCCTGGTGGTGCTGCCGCCGTTTTTTGTGGCTTTCAGCGCCGGCGTACTGGGACCGCTGGTACTGGCGCTGCCTTTTCTGCAAAGTGAAATGCGTCAAGTGGTGCTGCTGTTGCTGGCCGTGCTGGCCATATCACTGTGGTTTACCGGCAAGGAAATGCGACGGGTGCTGGCGGACATTCTGCTCAAGCAGATTTCGTTCGAAAACGCCTCCTGGGAGGACCGTCTGACCGGGTTGGCCAACCGGCGCCGCTTTGACGAGCGCCTGGCCGAAAGCTGGCATCAGGCGATCCGCCTGCAGGTGCCGCTGTCGCTGATCATGCTGGATGTGGATCATTTCAAACGCTACAACGATCACTATGGCCACCAGGCGGGAGACACCTGTCTGCAGCGTGTCGCCGCAGCCCTCAGTAGCCGGGTCAAACGCGCCGGCGACCTGCTGGCGCGTTATGGCGGCGAGGAATTCGCCATCGTGCTGTTTCATACCTCAATGAACGACGGGCGTGTTGTGAGCGAGTCCGTGCGCGAAGCCGTTGCCGGCATGGAGCTCAAACATGAGCAGTCTGCGAATGGCATTGTCACGGTTTCATTGGGTGGGGCGACGATAATCCCTACCAAGGACGCGAAAGTCGAAGACCTCGTCAGGTCCGCAGACATGGCCTTGTATCGCGCCAAGGAACTGGGGCGTAACCGGGTGGAATGGAACATGATGCCAGCGGGGAATTCCAATCAAGAACAAGAGTTGCAGCCGCAAGCGCTGTAGCGGTTTTGCCGGCCAAGGCAAGGCTTGAAGGCAGCATCCTCTCATTCCTGAGAGGTGTGGCTCATCCTAAGGTTGATAGTTATAGTCAACTATTGCCTTTGAGGTATATAGTTAGGCGCGCTGGCTGGGGAAACTGGAGTATTTCGAGTGAATCAGTTGAAGAGGGCTAGAGATGAAAGAAATCAAAAACAAGTTCATGGAATTCATCCGCGATGAAGAGGGTGCGAGCGGAATCGAATATGCATTGATTGCAGCAATGGTCGCTGTTGTTCTGGTGACCTTCATAACGCCGATCCGCACTGCTGTCAGCAATATCTTCACTTCCATCCAGACAGCATTGTCTACCGCCAGCTCCTAGCTGCCGCGGCAAAAGAGGTGGTATTGTGCTCGCTGCATACTGGCTGGTCCTGTTATGGGCGCTGTTTATTGTATTTTGTGATGTAAAAGCGCGTCGTATTCCAAATGAACTCAGTCTGGGTGTTCTGCTTGTAGGGCTGATCTACGCGGGTTATACAGGGCATGCGGTCCTGGCCGTTGGTTGGCCTGATATTGGTCTTGGCCTGCTGCTGGCTGTGGGGCTGACTGTTCCCGCTTACCTGCAGCGTTGGCTGGGTGCTGGCGATGTGAAGCTGCTGCTGGCTATCGGCATTCTGGGTGGCTGGAAGGCTGTGCTTGTCAGCTTCGTCGCGGCGGGTTTGTTAAGCGGCGTTTCCATAGTGGCGATGCTGCAATATGCCACCTATTCCGGGCGCAGCCTCCCCACTGGCCGTTGGCTGCCCTTTGGGGCGATGCTGGCGATTGGTTTCATGGTGAGTATGGGGTTCAAGTGGTGAAGCGCCGGAAGATTTATTCCCGTACACGCCAGGCCGGGGCGGCTGCCATTGAATTCGCGCTGCTGTTCACGCTGTTTTTTGCCATCTTCTATGCGCTGGTGAGCTACGCCATCACCATGCTGTTGCAGCAGTCGTTCACCCATGCGGCAGAGGAAGGCGCGCGCGCAGC
>DASTRT010000283.1:0-3404 GCA_035761085.1 Methylophilaceae bacterium | reverse complement strand
GCAGATCACGTGCGACATGAACTGCACGATCTTGCCCTGGGGCTTCATCTGCTCGGCCACACGGTTCACCAGGTTGAGCTCAGTGCCGACGAGCCAGCGCGTGCCGTTTGGCGCTTCCTTGATCGTACGGATGATGTATTCCGTAGAGCCTACATAGTCGGACTGCAGGCACACTTCGAACGGCGATTCGGGATGGGAAATCACGAAGCCGTCCGGATGCTCGTTGCGGAACTTGATAATGTTCTGCGGGCGGAACATCTGGTGCACCGCGCAATGGCCCTTCCACAGCAGGATCTTGGCGTTCCTGATCTCTTCCTCGGTAAGGCCGCCCATGGGCTGGTCAGGATCCCACACCGGCATCTGCTCCAGCGGGATACCCATCTTGTAGCCGGACCAGCGGCCGAGGTTCTGGTCGGGGAAGAACAGCACTTTCTCGCGGCGCGCGAAGGCCCACTCCAGTATCTTGGGCGCGTTGGTCGAGGTGCAGACGATGCCGCCGTGCTCACCGCAGAAGGCCTTGAGGTCGGCAGCCGAATTGATGTAGGTGACAGGTGTGATTTCGGAATCGAAATTCAATACCTTGTTGAGCTCGCGATAGCTGCGTTCGACTTTGGCAAGATTCGCCATGTCGGCCATGGAACAGCCGGCAGCAAGGTCCGGCAGGATGACGATCTGGTCCGGGCGCGAAAGAATGTCGGCCACTTCCGCCATGAAGTGCACACCGAGGAACACGATAATCTCGGCATCAGCCGCAGCCGCATGGCGAGACAGCTTGAGCGAGTCGCCCGTAAGGTCGGCATGGCGGTATACGCTTTCATGCTGGTAATGATGGCCCAGGATGACCAGCCGCTTGCCCAGCTTTTCGCGTGCCGCGAGAATGCGCTCCTGACATTCCTCGTCAGCGCTGTGCTGGAATTTCTCGAATTTGATTGCTGCAACTTGCATCTCGTCCTCCGTCTACGACCCAACCATGACTGCGTTGGATGCCTTACCCCTTCGTCATTCCAGCGCAAGCTGGAATCCATCCCTTTACGTCATTCTGGCGTAGGCCGGAATCCTGCTCTTCTTTTTTTCCTGGACACCAGCCTTCCCCGGTGTGACGACAAACCTTATAGGCTCTGCCCGTACCGCTCGCCCAGCTTGCGCAAGGCTTCCACGTTTGTCCACGAAAACACGCGCTTCGCAGCATCGCGCCAATCCACCCATTCGTAGCGCACATGCTCCTTTGCGCATAATTGGACATCCAACGGGCCCGGCAATTCAAGTCCGAACACATGCTCGGTATTCTGCGTAATGCCCGGCTCGTAGCGATAGCGCCAGTGCGGATAAATCTCATATACATTGGAGAACTCCCAGTCCTCCAGCTTGTACGCATGCGCATCAAGCCCCGTCTCTTCCTGCACCTCGCGCACTGCCGCAGCTTCCAGGCTTTCCAGCGAGCCATCCGGCAGCACTTCCAGGCTGCCCGTCACCGATTGCCAGAAACCCGCCTTGTCCGCCCGCTCCATGAGCAACACCTGCAGGTCGAGCGTGTGGATCAGCACCAGCACCGAAATCGGCGTTTTATAACCCACTAGTCTCCTTCAAATTCGCACAGGGCGAACATGTTGTGGCCTGCTTCTTCAAGACGCTTCCTGCCACCGATATCCACAAGGTCGATGACGAAAGCGCATTCCACCACCTTTCCGCCCAACTCCTCGATCAGCTTGATGGCAGCCAGCGCTGTGCCGCCGGTAGCGATGAGGTCATCCACCAGCAGGATATTCTCACCAGGCTCGATGGCATCCAGATGAATCTCCACACGGTCGCCGCCGTATTCCAGCTCGTAGTCGTAACCCGCCTTCTCGCCCGGCAACTTGCCCTGCTTGCGAATGGGCACGAAACCCACGCCCAGTTCATACGCCAGTGGAGCCCCGATCAGGAAACCGCGCGCTTCCACGCCAACGATCTTGTCTATCTTTTGATCTTTGTAGCGCTCAAAAAATGCGTCGATGGTGCTCTGAAAACCGAGCGGATCCTTGAGCAAAGTCGTGATGTCGCGAAACTGGATGCCGGGCCTGGGGTAATCGGAAATGGTGCGGATGAGGGATTTGATGTTCATGTCTCTAGCAATCAAAACTCATAACTAAGCACATTATTAGTTTCGGAAATCTTCTTGTTAGCGAACATGATATCTACAACCTTGTCGATTTCATGCTGAGACAATCTCTTCTGAAACATTGCAGAAATATGTTGCATCAAAGTCTTGAGTTTACGTGGTCGATTTCTCTTATCTAACTTGGTAAGTATCTCCATCACTCGAAGATATGTTGGGTCATTTGAGTCAACAGGTCTGGAGCCCATTTCCATAAAACTGTTTATTCGGTGACATTTCAGGCCCAGCTTTTCCATATACTTCAATAGAGGATCGAAGCCTTTGTCCTTAGAAAGCACCCAACATTCTGTGCTTTTGGCTGTCTCCAGTATTCGACCGAGCTGCATGGCGATATGAAAATCCAAGGCGTTTGTCCCATTACCCTCAATCTGAACCCACTCCAAGCGTGGCCCAAGCAATTGAGCTGCTTTTACCAAATCTGTCGGTAGCTTGCTCTGGTGCGCGCCTATGAAAACTTTTACAGCCAAATTGTCATGCAACCCTGATAAATCCAATTGCTGAACGTTTTCAAAGTCCACCAATAATAATTTCGAGGCCACGTGGATTCCTCAAAAAACGAAATTCGCGAAGCGCTGACGAGGCGCAAGCTTGCAGACAGTACATTCTGGTACGGCAAGAGCTTGCAACAAAGTCAGCGCAAGCGAGTTCATTTTACGCAGCGGGATTCTGCTGACGAACGCGTATATGCAACTCACGCAGTTGCTTCTCATCCACTTCGCTCGGTGCCTTCGTCATCAAGCACTGAGCCCGCTGCGTCTTGGGGAAGGCAATCACGTCACGGATGGATTCGGCGCCAGCCATCAAGGTAACAAGCCGATCCAGGCCGAATGCCAAACCACCGTGCGGTGGTGCGCCGTATTGCAGGGCTTCGAGCAGGAAGCCGAATTTCTCCTGCGCTTCTTCCTTGCTGATATTGAGCGCATCGAAGACCTTGGACTGCACCTCCTGCTTGTGGATACGCACCGAGCCGCCGCCAACTTCCCAACCGTTCAGCACCATGTCGTAAGCTTTGGAGAGTGCCGCACCGGGATTGCTGGTCAGCAGATCCTCGTGGCCATCCTTGGGTGAAGTGAAGGGGTGATGCAGCGCGGCCCATCGCTTGTTTTCCTCGTCGTATTCGAACATGGGGAAATCCACGACCCACAGCGGTGCCCATTCGCGGCCGTCGAGATGGCCCTTCTCGTGGCCGATTTTCGTACGCAATGCGCCTAGCGCTTCATTGACCACTTTCAGCTTGTCGGCGCCGAAG
>DASTRT010000282.1:0-2226 GCA_035761085.1 Methylophilaceae bacterium | reverse complement strand
GGTCCATTCAGCTCCAAGCTCGGAAAGCCTCTCCTTGCTGATGTATTTTTCCGCTTCCGGCAGCAGGGTGGTTTCCTCATCCGCCACGTGGTGCATGATCTCGCGCATCAGGGCCGTTACAGCCTGATCGTAGCCCTTGCTCCTGGGGTCTGCCCCCTTAAGCCTGTCAATGAGCTGCCGCATCTCGTTGTGCTCAGGCACGCTCTTGTCGAGCACGTCGCTGTCGTGCCTGACCTTGCGCATTTCAGGGTAAAACAGCTCTTCCTCCAGCTGGGCGTGCATGCTCACGG
Source organism: Methylophilaceae bacterium (assembly GCA_035761085.1). Classification (GTDB taxonomy): domain Bacteria; phylum Pseudomonadota; class Gammaproteobacteria; order Burkholderiales; family Methylophilaceae; genus DASTRT01. Next base: position 1,936 of record DASTRT010000282.1, on the reverse strand, counting down.
CGAGACAGATGTTGTCCACAATCGCACGCTTCTTGCCAGAGCTGCTGTGCAGCATGTACTGGTGGAATGTGGCCATTACATGCGTGTGATCCAGGCGGATCAGGCTGATGATGCTGGGTGCGACCTTGTTCATGAGGCTGGACATGTTGAAATCCTTTCTTTAAGCGTGTTGTTGACCGGGGTGCCCATGTATCCTGCCGCTATGGCTGGGCTTGTATAGCGCGCCTTCGGGATCGACCGGCGGATAGGCTTCCTGCTGGCGGGTCGCCTGCTTGGCGGCAAATTTGTCGGCAAGACTTGGCGTAAAGCGGTAGGCCGAAGTATTGATGACGGACATGGCGCCCACGCGCACATCGCGCCCGCCTTCGGTCGCCGTCTCCAGGATGGTTTCAGCCACGTCATGCGGATCAATCATCGGCGTTGGCAGCTTGGGCTCCTTGTCCATGTAATTGCGCGCGTTGTAGGGGAATGGTGTGTTGACTGCCGTCGGCTGGATCAGGGTAATGGAAACCGGTGCCTCGTCGATCTCCTGGATTTCCACGCGCAGAGCGTCGGTGAAGCCCTTGACCGCGTGTTTGGAGGCGGAATACATGCCCTGCAGCGGCACCACGGCATCCGACACTTCGCTGCCGAGATTGATCAGCGCACCGCCGCCGTTGGCCTTGAGGTAGGGCAACGCCACCAGCGAGCCGTTGACCACACCCCAGAAATTGATGTCGAACAAGCGCCTGCTGTCTTCTTCCGACACCTGGTCCATCCGGCCATAGATGGAAATCGCGGCGTCGTTGACCCAGGTGTCAATGCGGCCGAAGCTGCGCTGCGCCGCCTGGCCGACGGCCTCGACCTGCTTGCGATCAGTTACGTCGGCGACGACATAAGTCGCCTCGCCGCCGTTTTCGCGGATCTGTTCCACCAGCTTCTGCAAGACATCCTCACTACGGGCGGCAACTACCAGCTTGGCGCCGCGTTCCGCCGCCATCAGCGCTGTGCACAGGCCTATGCCGCTGGAAGCGCCGGTGATGACAATCACCTGGTCTTCGATGGGTTTGAGGGAAACAGCCATGACCTTCTCCTGTTACTTAAAAGACTAGCCTAGTAAGGTAAGCAGCATGGGTATGTACGAAAGCCAACCTATTCTTTCTGCAGGTTGAACTCAGCAGGAATATCCTCTATAAGTCTGCCATGGACATTCAGGGCGCAAGTTACGCACTTATCAAGGCTGGAGCATTCATGCACAGCCGTGGCTGGGTGCCGGCTACCAGCGGCAATTTCTCGGCGCGGCTTGATGACGGCAGCATCGCCATTACCGTCTCCGGCCGGCACAAGGGGCAGCTGACGCCAGACGACATCATGCGCGTGGATATGAATGGCGCATCGCTCGATGGCCGCAAGCCTTCCGCCGAAACGCTGCTGCACACCACGCTCTACCAGCGCTATCCTGACGTGCATTCGGTGCTGCATCCGCATTCGCTGGGTGCCATGCTGGTTTCGCGGCTGTTTTCCGGCAAGCTGCACATCCACGGCTACGAGCTGCTGAAGGCGCTCAACGGCATCACTACGCATGAATCGGAAGTGGATATCCCCATCTTCGAAAACAGCCAGGACATCACCGCGTTATCGCAGGAAGTGCTGGATTACCTCGATGCCAACGGCGACATCTACGGTTACATCATCGCCCATCACGGCTTCTACACTTGGGGCAATTCGGTGGATGAAGCGCTGCGCCATGTCGAGGCGCTGGAGTTTCTGTTCAACCTGGAAGCGCGTCTGAAAGGAGTTCCCGCATGAGCATACTGACTGTACAACACGAGTCTGGCGCCGGCCCTATCGAGGTCTACAAGGATTTCGAGCACATCGCCGACAAGCTCGACGATGCCGGTATCCTGTTCGAGCGCTGGCAGACAAATGCGCCGCTGAAGCCCGACGACGGTCAGGA
>DASTRT010000281.1:0-7651 GCA_035761085.1 Methylophilaceae bacterium | reverse complement strand
GCTGAAGCGTCTCTACAATGAAGGCGACCCGGTCAAGGAAGGCCAGGCCATGTTCAAGATCGATCCGGAGCCTTACCGCATCGCACTGGAACAGGCGCGTGCAGCCCTGGCCGAGCAGCAAGCCCGGGTGGAGCAGGCACGCCGGGAAGAGGCGCGTCTCAAGGGGCTGCTGGCAACGCAATCGATCAGCCAGCGTGAATACGATAATGCGGTCTCCGATCTCGCGGTTGCGAAAGCGACCGTGCAAAGCGCCCTGGCCAAGGTACATGAGGCCGAGCTGAATCTTTCCTATACCACCGTCACCGCGCCAGTCAGCGGTATTTCCGGCCGTTTCCGCTTTTCCGAGGGCGCGCTGGTCGAGCCGAACACCAGTCTGCTGACCACCATCGTGCAGCTGTCTCCGATCTGGGTGCGTTTCAGCCTGTCGGATAATGAGCTTGAGCAGCTGGGCGGCCGTCTCACCGAAGGGAACGTGAAGGAAGTCTCGCTGATCCTGCCGGACGGTACGACCTACAAGGAAAAGGGCAAGCTGAATTTTGCTGCCAGCCAAATTGATCCAACCCTCGGTACTCAGCAACTGCGCGCCACCTTCGAGAACAAGGATCGTCGCCTGCTGCCTGGCCAGTTTGTGCGGGCGCGTGTTGTCACCGGCCAGCGGGACGGGGTATTCCTGTTGCCGCAGCCTGCGGTTCTAAGTTCTGACCAGGGGCGGTTTGTGTACGTGGTCAACGCGCAGAATCAGGCAACGGTGCAGCCTGTCACCACTGGCGACTGGGTCGGCAAGGAATGGATGGTATTGAGTGGACTCAAGGCCGGCGACAAGGTCATCGTGGATAACCTGCTCAAGGTACGGCCCGGGATGACCGTAGCTCCGCATGCACCCGGTGAGCAGCCTGGCGCAGCAGCGCCAGTACAATCTTCCAAGCCGTCTTCTAACTCAGGCAAGCAAAGCCAAGCCAAATGACGAGATTCTTTATTACTCGACCGATTTTTGCTTCGGTCCTATCCATCATTATCGTGCTGGCAGGTCTGGCTTCCGCGCTGAAGCTTCCGATTGCCCAGTACCCGCAAATCGCGCCCCCGACCGTGCTGGTTACGGCTACCTATCCAGGTGCCAGCGCTGAAACCCTGTCCAAAACGGTGGCTGCTCCTATCGAAGAGCAGCTGAGCGGTGTGGAGAACCTGCTGTATTTCAACTCCAGTGCCGACTCGAGCGGCACCCTGACCATCACTGCGACATTCGAAGTCGGAACGGATGTCGACCAGGCGACCTTCAACGTCAGTAACCGCGTCAACATCGCACTGCCGCGCTTGCCGGATGAGGTCAGGCGTACGGGTATCGTGGTGCAGAAACGCTCCAACGATATTCTCATGGTTCCCATGCTGACTTCGGAAAGCGGCAAGTACGACCCGCTTTACCTGAGTAACTACGGTACTCTCAATGTACTGGACGAACTGAAACGCATCCCCGGCGTCGGCGATGCTAGCATTTTTGGAGCACAGGATTACTCCATGCGCATCTGGCTACGGCCTGATCGCATGGCACAGCTTGGCATCACGACCACGGATATCGCCAACGCCATTCAGACGCAGAATGCGCAATATGCCGCCGGCAAGATCGGTCAGGATCCGGCACCGGCAGACCAGCAGCTGGTCTATACGGTGACGGCCAAGGGGCGGCTGCTGAACCCGGAAGAGTTCGGCAATATCATCCTGCGGGCCGATGGTCCGCGTGGCGTGCTGCACCTGAAAGACGTAGCCCGCATCGAGCTTGGTTCGCAGAGCTACAACATTCGCACCACGCTTAACGGCAAACCTGGTGTCGCCATCGGTGTGTTCCTGCAGTCGGGCGCGAATGCGCTGGATACGGCCCAAGCCGTCAAGGCCAAGATGAAGGAGCTCTCTACCCGGTTCCCTGAGGGTATGAGTTACCAGATTCCTTACGACACCAGCGATTTCGTCAAATCCTCGATCTGGGAAGTGGTGAAAACACTGGGCGAGGCCATGGTGCTCGTGGTGCTCGTGGTATTCCTGTTCCTGCAGAACTGGCGCGCCACGCTGATCCCCATCATTGCCGTGCCCATCTCTCTCATCGGCACTTTTGCCGGTTTGTGGGTATTCGGTTTCTCGATCAATACCCTGACACTGTTTGCCATGGTGCTGTCCATCGGTATTGTGGTGGACGATGCCATCGTCGTGCTGGAGAACATCGAACGTCTGATTACCGAAGAGAAACTACCTCCGCTCTATGCTGCGATCAAATCCATGCAGCAGGTATCCAGCGCGGTGGTCGCCATCGTGCTCGTGCTGTGTGCGGTGTTCGTGCCAGTCGCCTTCCTGGGCGGGATCGCAGGTCAGCTCTATCGCCAGTTCGCCGTTACAGTGGCGGTGGCGGTGGTGATTTCCGGTGCGGTAGCGCTGACGTTAACGCCCGCCCTGTGTGCAATCATCCTGCGACCAGGGCACAAGGAGTCGAAGATCTTCCGCCCCTTCAACAATGGCTTTCATCGACTCAGTAATTTCTATGTGCGCATTGTTAATCTGACCCTGCACCACCGGATTATTGGCGCGGGTGTGTTTGCCATCATCATTCTGCTGGCAGGCTATTTGCTCAAGATCGTCCCCGGCAGCTTCGTGCCGCCGGAAGACCAGGGCTATGTGATTACTGCGTTCGTGCTGCCAGACGGGGCCACCCTGAACCGGACCAGCAAAACGACTGAAGCGGTCCGGACTGCCATTGCAGACGATCCCAACCTGGTCATGGAGTTCATCATCAACGGTATGGACCTCATCGGCGGCGGCAACAAGACTAGTGCCGGCACCATGTTCGTGCGCTTGACGGACTGGGATGAACGGGAAATAACCGCCGATGACATGGTCAAAAAGATCACCGGCATCGGCATGCAACAGCCGGACGGTATTGCCTTCTCGTTCAATCCACCAGCCATTCGCGGACTGGGAACGGCAGGCGGTTTCGAGCTGTATGTGCAAAGCCGTGCTGGCGCGGACCCCATGCAGTTGTCGGCGGGGGTAAATAACTTCATCGCGGCCTTGCAGAAAGAGTCGCAGCTGACTGGTATCAATACCTTCTTCCGTCCCACTGTCCCGCAGCTGTTTGTCGAAGTGGATGAGGCCAAAGCCTTATCGTTGGGCGTGCCGATTGACAGCATCTATGCCACTTTGCAGAGCACGATGGGTTCGCTCTACGTGAACGATTTCAACCGTTCCGGCCGTACCTATCGCGTGCAATTGCAGGCTGAGCCGCAATTCCGTACGCAGCCTGAAGATCTTGGCAAGGTGTATGTGCGGTCGAAGGACGGTGCCATGATTCCCATGTCCGCCCTGAGCAAGATCAGGCATGTAGTCGGCGCCGAACAGCTGGAGCGCTACAACGGCCTACTGTCGGCCAAGGTCCTGGGTAGCGGTGCGCCCGGAGTAAGTTCTGGCGAAGCCATCAAGCTCGTGGAAAAGGTCGCAGCGGAAACCCTGCCGAGGGATTACCAGATCGCCTGGACCGGCCAGGCTTACCAGGAAAAGCGTACCGGTTCAGCCGCCGTTTTCGCCTTCGGCTTTGCCATTATCGTTGTCTTCCTCATCCTGGCAGCCCAGTTCGAGACCTGGGCGCTGCCGCTTGCCGTAATCATGGCGGTACCGTTTGCGCTGGCTGGCGCGCTGCTGGCGGTGTGGATACGTAATATGCCCAACGATATCTACTTCCAGATCGGGCTTATCACGCTGATCGGCCTGGCTGCCAAGAACGCGATTCTGATTGTGGAATTCGCCAGCCAGAAGCTGGAGGAAGGGCTTCCTATCCTGGACGCTGCTGTGGAAGCTGCCAAACTGCGGTTCCGCCCCATCGTCATGACCTCCATGGCCTTCGTGCTGGGGATCGTGCCGCTGGTCGTCGCAACAGGGGCAGGCGCCGCCGCTCGCCGTTCCATGGGCACAGGGGTTTTTGGCGGCATGCTGCTGGCGACATTCGTCGCCACCATCTTTATCCCGCTGTTCTTCAGCTGGCTGAGCAGCACCCGCGCAAAGAAAGCCTCGGAAGTTGACGAAAACGAATTACTTGGTGAAAACCATGAACTCTAGAATAAATATTGCCAAGCTGTTTTTACTGGTGGCCCTGCTGCCTGGATGCGCCTTGGTCGGGCCGGATTACCAGCGGCCCGAGTCGGAAATGCCTGCCCAATACAGTGAGCAGGATGCCGGCAAGGAAAGCAACGCCATGGTCAGCGACAAGTGGTGGGAGCTGTACCAGGACCCTGTGCTCAATGATTTGGTCGAGCTGGCACGCAAGAATAATACAGACGTCAAGCTTGCCGTGGCGCGTATCGAGGAGGCCGATGCTTTCCTGCGCGAGGCGGGTGCGACGCTGTTTCCCGAGGTCGATCTCAATGCCAGTGCGTCCCGCTCTAAAGTGACGCAGTTGGGTTCTGTCCCCACGTTCAATAATTTCAAGGCTATCCGCAACGATTATGTGGTGCAGCTGGGTTCCACGTTCGAGGTGGATTTCTGGGGCAAATTCCGCCGCACGCGGGAAGCTGCACGTGCCCAGGCGCTGGCAACTCGCTATGCAAAGGACACGGTGCAGTGGTCTCTATCGGGTCTGGTCGCCAGCAACTATATCCTCATGCGCAGCCTGGAAGCCCAGATTACCGTCTCACAGGACAGCCTGCGCAGCCGGCAGGAAAGTCTGGCGCTGACCAAGCGCCGACTGGAGGGCGGGGTTGCCTCGGCACTCGACGTGCACCAGGCCCAGGTATCTGCCTCCAATCTGCAGGCACAGATCGCCGACCTCATCCGCCAGAGACAGATCGTGGAACATCAGCTCGCCGTACTGACCGGTGTGCTGGACCTCGACCTGCCCGAGTCCGACCTCAAGCATCTGCCCCTGCCGCCGGTGCCTCCGGCCGGCCTGCCTTCTCAGCTGCTTGAGGCGCGCCCCGATATTCAGCAGGCCGAACAGCAGATGGTTTCTGCCAATGCCAGGATAGGCGTGGCAAAAGCAGCCTTGTTCCCCAGTATTTCCTTGACTGGCGTGTATGGCGGCGAAAGCGCTGAGTTGGGCGATATTCTCAAATCTGCCGCACGCATCTGGACGCTAGGCATCGGTCTTGATCTGCCGATTTTCGACGCTGGTACTCGTACGGCCCGCGTCGATGAGGCAACGGCTCAGCAGAAACAGGCCTTGGCGCAATATGAAGGGGCAATACAGACCGCATTCAAGGAAGTGAACGATGCTCTGGTAACCTTGCGGCAGAGTGCCGAGCGTGAATCGGCGCTGGCGGTCAGTCAGGAGTCAGCAGCGAAGGCGCTGCAGATCGCGGAAAACCGTTACAAATCGGGGTACGCCGGCTATCTTGAAGTGCTCGATGCCCAGCGAGTGCATAACGATCTCACGCTCTCTTATATCCAGAGTCGGCAGGATCGGCTGACGGCCACCGTGGATCTGTTCAAGGCTCTGGGTGGCGGCTGGACGCCAGAGCGGCAACAGGCTGCAGCGGCTTCCAGTGAGTCGGAATAATCGGCTACCGTGCTAGAATCCGCCACTTTGTGTTTTCCTGATCGACCATGACCGTACGCACCCGATTCGCCCCCAGCCCGACCGGCTATCTTCACATTGGCGGCGCCAGAACCGCACTCTTTTCCTGGGCGTATGCTCGCCGGTTCGGCGGCAGCTTTATCCTGCGCATTGAAGATACCGACCTGGAACGGTCCACCCCGGAGGCGGTGCAGGCCATCCTCGACGGCATGAACTGGCTGGGGCTGAACTGGGACGAGGGCCCGTTTTATCAGACCCGGCGCATGGAACGCTATCGCGAGGTCATCCAGAAGCTGCTGGATGAAGGCAAGGCCTACTACTGCTATGCCAGCAAGGAAGAACTGGACCTGATGCGGGAGAAGCAGATGGCCGAGGGCCTCAAGCCTCGCTATGACGGTCGCTGGCGACCGGAGCCTGGCAAGACGTTGCCAGCCATTCCCAAGGATGTGCCGCCCGTGGTGCGCTTCCGCAATCCGCTTTCCGGCAAGGTGGAATGGAATGACCTAGTCAAGGGACACATCGCCATCTCCAACGAGGAACTGGATGACCTGATCATCGCGCGCGCCGACGGCACGCCTACCTACAACTTCTGCGTTGTCGTGGACGACTGGGAGATGAATATCACCCATGTCATCCGCGGAGATGATCATGTCAACAACACGCCACGCCAGATCAATATGTTGCGGGCATTGGGTGCAGATATTCCGCAATACGCGCATTTGTCGATGATCCTAGGCGACGACGGACAGAAGCTGTCCAAGCGTCATGGCGCCGTCAGCGTGATGCAGTATCACACGGACGGCTACCTGCCCGAAGCCGTGCTCAATTACCTCGCCCGTCTGGGCTGGTCGCATGGTGATGATGAAGTCTTCAGCATGGAGCAGTTCTGCCAGTGGTTCGATCTCGACCACATCACGTCTTCAGCAGCACAGTTCAACACAGAGAAGCTGAACTGGCTCAATGCGCATTACATCAAGCAGGCCGACTTGGGCCGCTTGTCGGAAGATATCCGGACAAGGCTTGCCGACATGGCTATAGATGCCGTGCAAGGGCCAGATCTTGTGCAAGTGGTAACGCTTTATCGGGAACGGGTCAGCACGTTGAACGAGCTGGCGGAACAAATCAGATTCTTTTACGCGCTTCCTCCGACGCCTGATGCAGAAGCTCTGCAGAAACACATGACGCCGGAGATTCTGCCGGTATTGAAAGGGTTGGTTGCAACGCTGGAAAACACGGAATGGTCGGCAGAAGCGATTCATCACGCCCTGGCAAACACTGTCGCGGAAAACGGCCTCAAGTTTCCCAAGGTGGCTATGCCGTTGCGCCTCGCACTGACGGGTGGAACCCAGTCTCCCAGTATCGATCAGGTCATGACCGTGCTGGGTAAACAGGAAACCCTCAAACGCTTGTCAGCCTACCTAAGTTAAGTACTGCACAGACCGATTTTCTAGTTGCAAGAATAATGCTGCCATTATGGATAAACTTGCGGAATCTATTGTCTTAAGGGGCATGTGAAACCGGCGGTTCAGCCGTAATGACAATTTAATCCTTAGCCACTTGTAACCGGAACAGCCGTCCCCAATATATGTTCGGCAAGTAGCTTAAGATTAACTTTTAACGTAGAGTTCCTGAATAACTAAAACTCCCAAGAAAAGGAGCAATAAATGAACGCCAAAGGGCAGATGCTACAAGACCCATTTTTGAATATTTTGCGCAAGGAGCACGTACCCGTATCCATCTATCTTGTTAACGGCATCAAGCTGCAAGGCCAGGTAGATTCATTCGACCAGTATGTCATTTTGCTAAAAAACACGGTTACCCAGATGGTATACAAGCATGCCATTTCGACCATTGTTCCGGGTCGTGCGGTATCCATTCCTACCAATCATGCCAATGAAGAGTAAATCAGTCAGCCATAATGCAGGATAGGCCCACTGGCGGGAGCGCAGCCATTCTGGTCAGCCTTGATCTGGGCGGGCCCGATTATCAGGAAAGCCTGCAGGAAATGCGGCAGCTGGTCATCAGCGCAGGCATCGAAATTCTCGATACGCTTGAAGGTCGGCGAGCCAAGCCGGATGCCAAATATTTCCTTGGTACCGGCAAGGC
>DASTRT010000280.1:0-4799 GCA_035761085.1 Methylophilaceae bacterium | reverse complement strand
ATCCCGTACACCCTCGCCGTGCGCCGAGGAAATGGCCAGCGGATCGCCCAGACCAAGCTCAAAAAATTCGGCACTGACAATTGCGCGCTGCATGCCTTCCGTCTTGTTCACCACCAGCAGCACCGGCCGCTGGCTCTTGCGTAGTCGATCGGCAATTACGCGGTCCTGCGGCGTCACGCCTTGGCGTCCATCCACCATAAAAATGATGACGTCGGCTTCATCGATCGCCAGCAGTGTCTGCCGCGCCATTTCCTTGAGAATGCCAGTATCCGCCGTTGGTTCGAAACCGCCGGTATCCACTACCAGGAAAGGCTTGTCGGCACCGACACCGCGTCCATAGTGGCGATCACGCGTCAGGCCGGGCAGATCAGCGACGAGTGCGTCCCTGCTCCGCGTGAGGCGGTTGAAAAGCGTGGATTTGCCGACGTTTGGCCGGCCTACGAGAACTATGGTAGGTAGCATCGCTACTTGATGGAAATGGCGTAAAGACCGCCGTCACGGGTCTGGGCCAGCAAACCGCTGGGGCCCAGCTCAGTCATGCGAGCCATGATGGGGCTATCCGAAGTCTGCACCCGGGAATAGAAACTGCCATCCTCGCGGTCCAGGAAATGCACATAGCCCTCAACGTCGCCTACGGCCACCACGCCGCCCATGGGCAGGGGGGCAGTAGGATGCCGGTAGAAAAGATCATCCTGTTTCCAGAATGTCTTGCCGCTGGAGTAATCGAGGGCATAGATGCCACCATTGGCATGTGCCACGAAAAGCCGCGCATCTTCGGCACCAAGACCGGTGTAGCTGGAAATGTCACGGCTCCAGACAACTCGCCCGGTGGCGCGATCAACTGCGGCAATTTTTCCCTGGTAAGCCACAGCATAAACCAGCGGACCATCCACGACGGGCAGGCTGGTGATGTCGGCAATACGTTCAATTTCGGTCACACCGCGAGGCTGCGCCACAGAGGCTTCCCAGATGATCTTGCCGTCTTCGAGGCGCAAGGCAATGAGTTTGCCGCCGGCAAAACCGACATATACCGCCCCGCCATCGATGGCGACACCGGCACTGCTGCGCAGGCTCAGGGTGGGAGTAACGCGCTGATAGATCCATTTGCGGCTGCCGTCGATGGCAGACAAGCCGAAGATACGGCTATCCCCTGCTCGTACCACAACCATATCGCCGGATACGCGAGGCACGCTGAGCACTTCGCTGCTGACCTTGGATTTCCACAACAGCTTGCCTGACTGGTCAAAGGCAATGACATAGCCGGTAGGCGTTCCCACCAGTACCAGATTGTCGCCCAGCCCAACACCACCGGACAGCTTCTCGCCGGCATTGACATGCCATACTTGGTGGCCATTATTTGCGTCTATGCGGAATACGTCGCCCGTAGCGCTGGCAGCATAGACCTGCCCGTTCTGCACGGCTGGAGTGAAAGTGAAATCTTCCGCTTCGCCGACCTTGACACTCCACATAACCCTGGATTGTGCGCGCGGCTTGAAAGCGACCAGCGGCGTCGGCGGATCGGCCGGCTCACGGCCGAACATGCGTTCGGAAATATCGCTTTTGAGATCCGTGATCGAGGAACAGCCAGCCAACAGGGTAAGTGCGGCCAGCCACGGGAGCAGCCGTTGCATCATGCGAATCAAGTCCTAGCTCCCGAGCGCTTCCAGCTTGAACTCGGTATAGTGGCGATACTTGCCCTGGGCATCCAGCTTGGCCAGAGCCTCCTTGTAAGCGGTTCTGGCTTCGTCCTTCTTGCCTTGTGCTGCCAGTACATCACCCTTGAGGTCGGCAAACAGGCCGTCGAATCCCTCGGCGTGCTTGGCTGAAAGGGTTTGTAGGGCAGCATCGTAGTTTTTCTCGTCGTACTGGATTGCAGCGAGCTGCAGCCGTGCTATGGCCTCAATCTGCTCTTCCTTGGCGTTCTTGATTGCCCATTCGAGCTGAGCCTTGGCGCTCTTGGCATCCTTGGCTTTGTAATTGGCCTTGGCAGCGATCAGGGCTGCACGCCCTGCATAAGGCGTGGAAGGATACTTGTCGATCAACTGGCCGGAAATGCCCTGGATGGCCTTGAGATCCTTGCTATCGGTCTGAATCAGCTGCTGATATTCGTTGGAGGCCTCGATGGACTTCTTGTTCTGGTAATACTTCCAACCCTGCACTGCCGCAAAACAGGCAAACACTACTGTCAGAAAGGCAAGTACCTTGTTGCCATTGGCGCGCCACCATGCCTTGAGCGCGTCCAATTCTTCCTGTTCTTCCAAATCATATGCCATAACGCTTCCTAACCAAGTTGTGCGGCCATATGTTTATGGCCGGGGATCGAATTCAACAAATTCCTCGTATATTGCTGCTGCGGTGCTGCGTAAATCTCGTCAACGCCGCCGTGCTCGACCAGGCGCCCGTTATGCATCACGGCCACCTCATCCGCAATATGGCGGACCACGCGCAGGTCATGGCTGATGAAAAGATAGCTTAGTGCCATTTCCTGCTGCAGCTCCTTGAGCAGGAGCAGTATCTGCGCCTGGATAGACACATCCAGCGCCGACACAGGCTCATCGCAGACTACCACTTTCGGTTCCAGAACCAGCGCACGCGCAATGCCGATACGTTGCCGCTGGCCGCCGGAAAACTCATGCGGATATTTCTGCATGTCCGCCTCATCGAGTCCGACACGCTTGAGCATCTTTACCACTTTCTCGCGCTGCTCAGCCGAGCTGCCCAGATTGTGGATCAGCAGTCCCTCGCCGACAATCTCGCCTACTTTCATGCGCGGATTGAGGGAGGCAAACGGGTCCTGGAATACCATCTGCAGGTAGCGCCGTTCACTGCGCAACTCCTCCGCAGACAGCTTTGCCAGATCGCGGCCCTGAAACAGGATTTCACCGCTATCCAGGGGCAGCAATTGTAGCAGACAACGCGCCAGGGTTGATTTTCCGCTGCCGGATTCCCCCACCACGGCCAGGGTAGAGCCTGCCCGCAATTCAATGCTTACGTCATCCAGCGCCTTGATGGTGGAAGTGCCGAAACCAAAACGGCCGCTGCGCTGGGTATAGGTTTTGAAGAGATGGCTGGCCGACAGGATGGGTTCGCTCATGCCGCGGCCTCCTTATCAAGCCACGCGTAATCGATGGGCCGCAGCGGCTTCCTGCCTTCAGCGTCAGGCACGCAAGCCAGCAGGGCTTGCGTGTAAGGATGCTGAGGATGATTCAACACTTGATCGACAGGGCCAGCTTCGACGATCTGGCCACGGAACATCACGACTACATCATTCGCAATATCCGCCACAACGCCAAAGTCGTGGGTGATGAACAGCATGCCCATGTTGAGGCGTTGCCGCAGTTCGTCCAGCAAATCGAGGATTTGCGCCTGTACCGTCACATCCAGTGCAGTGGTAGGCTCGTCGGCGATCAACATGGCGGGTTCGCAGGCAATACTCATGGCGATCATGACGCGCTGGCGCTGACCGCCTGAAAGCTCGTCCGGATAACTGTTAGCGCGGCCGGCGGGAATGCCGACCTGCTCCAGCAGGCTGGTGATGCGAGACTTTAGCGCCTGCCCCTTGAGGCCGAGATGTACGGCTAAGGTTTCGCCGATCTGGTAACCTACCTTGAGCACAGGATTCAGTGAGGTCATCGGCTCCTGGAAGATCATGCCAATCTGCTTGCCGCGAACCTGGCGTAACTCCTCATTGCTCATCGCGGCAAGATCGCGCCCCTGGAAAATGATCTTCCCACTGGTGCGCTGCAGCTGCCTCGACAGCAAGCCCATAACGGACAAGGCCGTAAGGCTTTTGCCACTGCCAGATTCACCGACGATGCAGGTCGTCTTGCCCGGAGCGAGCGAGAAGGAGACGTCGTTCACCAGCAGTCGGGTAGGCGCTGTAACCGGTGTAACGGTCAGTCCTTCAATGTTCAGCAGTTCGCTCACGATATGCCTGTAGATTCCTGATCGCTTCCTCGAGTTTCATCCTGGCTTGCTCGCCGCCGGTCATGGGTTTCAATGTCACCTCGCCGGAACGCACTTCGTCTTCCCCCAGGATGATGGCATGAGCCGCGGCGCTGCGATCGGCCTTCTTCATCTGTGACTTGAAGCTGCCGCCGCCAGCATGCAAGGCGACGGCAATATCGGCATTGCGCAGCTTTTCGGCAACCGACAGGGCCTGCAGTTCGGCCGCTTCGCCGACATTCACCAGGTAAACATCCGGCGCGTCGCTGGCTTGCACACCGTATTCCTGCATCAGCAGGCAAATGCGCTCCAGTCCCATGGCGAAACCGCAGGCAGGCGTGGCTTCACCGCCCAGATTCTGTACCAGCGTATCATAGCGCCCGCCGGCAGCAATCGTGCCCTGGCTGCCAAGTTTGGTCGTCACCCACTCGAACACGCTGCGGTTGTAGTAGTCCAGCCCGCGCACCAGCCGCGGGTTGATGCGATAAGGAACATTGGCCAGGTCCAGCAGGCGACGCAGGCCGTCAAAATGCGCTCGCGTTGCTTCGCCCAGATGATCGATCAGTTTGGGCGCCCCTTCGATCATGGCTTGCATGCGCGAATTCTTGCTGTCGAGGATGCGCAGTGGATTGGTGTGCAGCCGACGCTTGGCATCTTCATCGAGCAGCGCTTCATGGCTGGAAAAATAGGCAATCAGTGACTTACGGTACTCCGCGCGCTCTTCGATATCACCAATGGTGTTGATCTGCAGCTCGACATCGGTGATGCCAAGCTCACGCCAGAGTCTGGCCAGCATGATGATCTGCTCGGCAGCCACGTCAGGACCGGCATAGCCGAAGGCTTCCACTCCAATC
>DASTRT010000279.1:0-3165 GCA_035761085.1 Methylophilaceae bacterium | reverse complement strand
AAATTGATGGGGTTGGCCTTGACCAGCGCGAGGAATGACTCCAGCAGCAGATCCGTCTTGATCAGCGTGCCGTCAAGGTCGACGCACAAGGGCACTGCTTCTGCTGGGGTGGCGATTTCAGGGGGGATAGGCGGGATCAGTTGGCCTCGAGATACCGCCGCCTGGTTCAGGCTGAACGAATTGTCCATTTAGGCCTTAGTACGATTGTTCGTTAAGGCCAATATCTAACCACCACTCTTTGCCAATGTATGTTCGTCCACGTACATACATTTTAAGCTCTACATTTATATTAGCTGAGTGCCAGCTTCTACTGCCTATTCCCGCTTTTCTGCCGGCCTCATGCTGCTGTTCTTGGCATTCATCGTGGCCGCCATTTCATTTGGCGGTTTCTTCGAGAAATGGACCTTCCGCGACGGCACCAAGTTTTCCGCCATTGCCATGATGGATGGCACGGCGGAGCGGCCGTTCGTCTACCGCCAGTTGCTGCCGACATTGGCCAACATCGCGGATCGGCTGACGCCTGCCGTAATCAAGGCCAAATTCCAGAATGCGCTTGCCGAGAACCCGCAGAAGCGCAACATGATCCTGCGCTTCTTCCCCAACGCCACAGAGAGCGCCGATACGCAGAACCTGCTGCGCTATTACGCCCTCTTCGGGCTGACCTTTCTTTCCATGCTGCTCGCCATATTCGCCATGCGGTACCTGTGCATGCTGCTGTATCACGACTCCTCCGCGGCGACGCTGGCGGCCTTTGCCATGGCACTGCTGTTTCCCATCCTGCTGACCGAAGGCGGCTATTTCTACGACCTGCCCGAGCTGCTGTTCATGGCGCTGGCCGTGATTCTCGCCTGGCAGGGCCGCTGGCTGCTGCTGGCCATCGTCACCGCTCTCGCTACCTATAATAAGGAATCCTTCCTGTTCTTCGTGGTGACGCTCTACCCCTTGCTGCGTACCCGCTTCAGCCGCAAGGCATCGCTGCTGATCGAGGCTGGGTTGCTGGTCATCGCGGCCGCCATCAATATCGCGGTCAAATGGCGCTACGCCGTCAACCCCGGGGAAATCGCACAGTCGCAGCTGCTGAGCCATCTGCTGTGGCTGCTGAGACCGACTTCCTACCTTGAATTCGAGGTGAATTACGGCTTTCCCACGCCCAAGGGTTTCAACATCATTAATGTCCTGCTGCTGGTGTTTCTGTTCCACAATGCCTGGCGCCATTTCCCGACCGCCTTCAAACAGCATCTCTATATCGCGCTCGCCATCAACCTGCCGCTGTTCCTGGCCTTCTGCTACCAGGGCGAGCTGCGCAACCTGAGCATGCTAAACATGGGATTGCTGATGGCCATCATGGTCAATATTTCGCTGCTGCTGCAGCGCCATTATGCCGGCCGCGTAGCCTTGCCTTTGCATCTCCCTGATGGCCGAGCCTGAGCCTTATGTTCCTTAGCTAACAGACGTTCCTCCGGCTTCGAACTTAAGCTCAACCATACCCTTGAGACAGCACCGGTTCCGCAACTCCAGGCCGGTATAACAATGGAGAACCCATCATGATGACCCGGCGAAATTTCATTCTCGGTCTTTTGGCATTTGCAGCCGCCTCACAGCTGCCGCGCATCTGCCGCCTCGTTCTTACCGACCCGCGCACCGAGCTTCGTTCCGGCTGGATCATGATGAAGGGTGACCGATGATTTTCAGCGATGTCGCCGCCCTGCAGAAAGCCAGCTTTTCCCCCCAAGTCATCATCATCGGCTCCGGCCCGGCGGGCATTTCGCTGGCGCTCAAGCTTGAACAAAAGAACATCCCCTCGCTAATCCTGGAAGCCGGTGGCTACGACTTCGATCCCGATGTGCAGGCCGCCTATCAGGGGAAAGTCATCGGCGATCCCTATTTCGAGCTGGCAGGCGCGCGGCTGCGATATTTTGGCGGCTCCTCCGGCCACTGGGCCGGTATGTGCCGGCCTCTCGATGAAGTGGATTTCGAACCGCGCAAGGGCATGAAGAATTCCGGCTGGCCCATCCGCAAGAAAGACCTGGACCCTTATCAAGAAGAAACCAACGGCATCCTGGACCTCGAACCGCTCGATCCGGACGAACCCCTGAGCGACAAGCTGCAGCGCGTACATTTCCAGTTCAGCCCGCCGACCCGCTTCGGCCAGAAATTCCGCAAGCACATCGCCGATTCCAAAGCCATCGGCCTGCTGCTTCACAGCCCCACCATCGATCTGGTGCCGACCAATGGCCGCATCCACCATGTCGTGGTCAATGCCAGGGACGGCCAACATCCCATCAATGCGCCCTACTTTGCCCTGTGCGCTGGCGGTATCGAAAACAGCCGCATGCTGCTGTGGGCCAACCAGCTACACAATGGCGGCGTGGTGCCGCATGCGCAGACGCTGGGCAAATACTGGATGGAGCACCCGATTTTCGGCGCAGGCGACGCCGTCATTTTCAACACCTTCGCCTGGCGCTCCAATGCCCACGACCACATCACCCACATCGCACCCACGCGCCAGTTCCTGCTGGATACCGGCTGCGGCAATTTCGGCCTACGGCTCTTTTCCGGCGGCAACCTCAAGGCACTGGTCAAGCACGGCCTGTGCATCGCGCCGGAATTCTTCACCAAAGTGGCGCAGATGATGGACGACAACGTCGCCTGCGCCACGGTATTCCGCATCGCCTGGGAACAGATCCCGGTAGAAGTGAATCGCGTGGAACTCGACGCCACGGAAAAGGATGCGAACGGCATGCCGCACAGCAAGCTCTTCTGGCACAAGCAGCCGGAAGATAGACGCACAGTGGAAACGGCCATTCAGACCTTCGGGTCTTATTTGGCAACACAGGACAAGGGCCGCGTGCGCGCCATTTCATGGATTGCCGACGGGCTGGATTACCCGGTGAACGATGAGAAAGCCGGCTTCCACCACATGGGCGGCACGCGCATGGCAGAAGGCCCGGCGCATGGCATCGTCGATAGCCAATGCAAGGTATTCGGCATGGATAACCTCTATATCGGCGGCTCTTCCGTCTTCGTCACCGGCGGCTTCACCAACCCAACCTATTCCATTGTGCAGCTGGCACTGCGTATGGGGGATCATCTGGAGGGGCGGATAGCCAAAGCCTGAAAACGGCTAACAGAACATGCAAAAGGCCTGCACTTTGGTGCAGGCCT
>DASTRT010000278.1:0-3679 GCA_035761085.1 Methylophilaceae bacterium | reverse complement strand
CTTTTTCGGCGTTCATGAACCTGCCGGGGCAGCAGGTACTGTCGGCCTCGCCGGAGCGCTTTCTGCATGTCAGCAATGGCCATGTGGAAACCCGTCCGATCAAGGGCACCCGACCGCGCTCTAGCGATGAGGCTGAGGATGCAGCGAGCCGCGCCGAGCTTGCTGCAAGTGTGAAGGACCGTGCGGAGAATCTCATGATCGTGGATCTGTTGCGTAACGACATCGGCAAAAGCTGCGCACCGGGTACTGTCAAGGCGGAACAATTATTTGCCCTGGAGAGCTTTGCTAATGTGCATCACCTGGTCAGTACGGTTACCGGCGAATTGGCCAAAGGTAGGTCCGCAGTTGATCTGCTGCGTGGCTGCTTCCCCGGTGGCTCTGTCACGGGCGCGCCCAAGCTCAGGGCAATGCAGATCATTGAAGAACTGGAGCCGCATCGCCGCGGTCTCTACTGTGGGGCAATCGGCTATATAGGATTCGACGGCAACATGGATACCAGCATCACGATACGGACCGGCGTATTTTCACAAGGCGAATTCCGCTTCTGGGCAGGTGGAGGCATTGTGGCTGATTCCGAGTTGCAGAAGGAGTATCGTGAAACGTGGGACAAGGCTTCCTCGATGCTGCAGCTGATGCAGCGTTTTGGCGCAGAACGGAGCAAGATCGATGTGGGTGATTAAACTGGGCGGCAGCCTGCTGGGCTCGCCTGAGCTTGAGCATTGGCTCGACATCGTCAGCCGCCACGGTGATGGCAAGGTAGTCATTGTGCCCGGTGGCGGAGTGTTCGCCGATGCAGTGCGTGAAGCACAGCATCGAAGCGGCATCAATGATCATGTAGCGCATAATCTCGCCGTGCTGGCCATGGATCAGTACGGCGTGCTGATGGCTGGGCTCAACCGCAAGCTGGCAACGGCTGCCAGCGAGCTGGAGATTGCCGAGCGTGGTTGGCAGCATCGCGGCATAGTCTGGCTGCCGAGCAAGATGGTCTGCGCCGATGAGGACATTCCGGCAAGCTGGGACGTGACTTCGGACACCCTGGCTGCCTGGCTTGCGCAGACTCTCAATGCCGAGCATCTGATCCTGGTGAAGACTGCGCGCCCGGATCCCGCTCGTGTTTCATACGAGGCTTTGGCAAAGGACGGTGTAGTCGATCAACGGTTTGCCGATTTCGCATCCAGCCGTAGCTTCAGTAGCTGGGTTCTGGGCAAGCAGGATTACGTGCTGTTTGAAGAGGGCATGTCAAAAGAGCGTCTGATGCAGCATTGTCCACCTGTCGTCTCTTCACGCACATCGGAGGTACATGATGAAGCAAGGTACCGAGCGCACCTATAGCGACGAGGAAGTCATTGCCAGGCTGCAGAAAGAGCTGCCGCACTGGACTCTGGAAGATGGCTGGATACGCCGCAAGTACAAAACCAGCGGCTGGAAGGGCACGTTGATGGTGATCAATACGGTTGGTCATCTTGCCGAAGCTGCCTGGCACCATCCGGACATCGCGGCGTCTTACGCCTTTGTTATCGTCAAGCTCGTCACGCATAGCGCCAAGGGCATCACCGACAAGGATTTCGAGCTGGCCCGCAAAATCGAGGAAGTCATCCAGTGGCAGCCGGCCAAGGCGGGCGGCGCGCTGGAGGGCACACCAAACGAAGATGCGCGCTTCAAATACCTCAAGTACGACGATTAGTCGCTAGTGCGCGGCCAGGAAAGCCTTGATCGCATCGCTGTAATTAAGCATCAGCCAGACGCAGATGATCAATAAAAAGGCGAGCAGGTGGCCGATGGCGCCTTTGGGTTTCAACACCTCGAAATACCTTACGCCGAGGATGATGGCGTTTTTCTTGAATTTTGGCGCCTGTACATATGACTGTATGAAACGGAACACCATCCATACGGCATAGCCTGCAGCCAGCGCAAGGAAGAGCGATCGGAAGATCGCCACCAGATTCATCTCGCCATGGAAATAGCGGTTGTAGAACAGGGACACCATAGCGAC
This sequence comes from Methylophilaceae bacterium, assembly GCA_035761085.1. Lineage (GTDB taxonomy): Bacteria > Pseudomonadota > Gammaproteobacteria > Burkholderiales > Methylophilaceae > DASTRT01. The sequence goes on along the minus strand of DASTRT010000278.1, from coordinate 1,686 downwards.
GATAATGGTGGCGCCAATGGCAACGGAGGCATTGCGAAAAGTGGCCCGTTTCTGCTCGTTGGCCGCTTCCGTCAATTGTTCGCGGATTTCCACAATCTGCGACTGGATCAGGTGCTTTGCCTCATCGCGGGCCTTTTCGATGCGCTGATCGAGCGCCTCTCCAAATTGCTCGGCCGCATAGCGGATCAGCTGCTGCATGTCCTCCTTGGTAAGCTGCCGCTGGCTGCTGAATTCATGTCCGGCTTTCTGAATCGCTTCTTCCAGGCGACTGCCGAAATGTTCGATTTCTTCCTTGAACCAGTTTGCCATTGGCTTTCCTCAACACTGATCAGGTTTGAGTATGCCTTTCAAAGCGGCCGAAATGCAACATGATGGTTGGCATGATCAGCAGATTGAGTATGGTGGACGTCACCAGGCCGCCAACGATGATAGTGGCCATCGGACCTTCAATCTCACGTCCTGGCTGGCCACTGCCGGCGGCCAATGGCAACAGGCCGAGCGCGGTGACCAGCGCCGTCATGAGTATCGAAGGCAATCGCTCTGCCGCGCCGCGAATAGCGGTTTCCAGTCCCCAGGACATCCCTTCTTCCTCGACCAGATGCTGATAATGCGAAACCAGCATGATGGAATTGCGCAGCGTGATACCGAACAGCGTGACAAAGCCCACCAGCGAGCCCAGCGAAATCCAGCCGCCGGTGAAGAGGGCGGCGATCACACCACCGATCAGGGCGAACGGCAGATTGGCGAAAGTGAGCAGCAGGTTGCGCAGGCGACCGAAAGCCACGTAAAGCATCAGGAAGATGCCGACACCAGCCAGTATGGAGTGTACGACCAGGTCTTCCCGCGCTTGTGCCTGCGCTTCCGCTTCGCCGGTAAACGCCAGGTAATTGCCTGGTGTCAGCTTGACTTCCCTGGCGATGCGGCTCCTGACCTCATCGGCAAAGCTTTCGATATCCCTGTCGCTAACGTTCGCCGTGATGGTCTGGATGCGCTTGGCGCCTTCGTGCAGGATCTTGGAGCGGCCGTTCTCCTGATGGATGCTGGCTACGTCCTGTAAACGCACGATCTTGCCTTCGTCATTCACCAACGGTAATTGGCCGATTTCGCGAATTTCGTGCGCGCGGGATTCCAGCATCACACTGACCCCGATTACGACGTTGTTCTGATACACCTGTGCCACCGGCACACCTTCGTAGGCAGCCCGGATGTTGTCCAGTACATCGGCGGGGTGTAGACCCCATTGCAGCATTTTCTCGTGGTTGAGCCGGATGACGAGCTGTGGCGTGCCCGGCGGGGACTGCAGCAGCACGTCAGTCGCTCCAGGTGTGCCAGCCAGCACCGCGGCAATCGCCTGTGCATCTCGATCCAGCGCGTCGAGATCCTGACCGTAGACATTGATGACCATGGCGGCGGAGTAACCGGAGATGGTCTCCTCGATGCGTTCAGTGAGGAAGGTATTGATGGCGAAGTTGACACCCGGGAAACCACCCGACATTTTTCCCTTCTCGTTCATGCCGGAAATTTTTTCCCGGATCTCCGCAAGAATGCGATTCTGCTCCTGTCCCGAAAGCGTACCGATCTCGATCTCGAATTCGCTGTAATGCGTGCCGAAGGTGTCCGCGCCATTCGGTGCCCGGCCTACCCACTGGGCGACGGAACGTACTCCATCGATGCTGCGAATGGTCT
>DASTRT010000277.1:0-2073 GCA_035761085.1 Methylophilaceae bacterium | reverse complement strand
CCAAGTCACCCAATCAGCGCCGGCGACCTCGCCTGGCGCCCTGCCCTACCCCCGCCTTGCCCTTTGGCACAATGGCCGGCGTACGGGCCAGCGGCGTTCCGGGCTCGAACATCACTGGAATAGCCAAGAATTTCCGTCTTTTCTTGCAATTGAAGATTCGCAATCCATCCATCATGCTTAAAACTGCGACAACCAGGTCGCCCTGCCTGATGGCCTATCATCCGTACGGCAGCCCATCATTGCGCCCGGCGAGACATACGCCTTCTTTGATGCGATGACCTGGATTTACACCATGGAGTCACTGCATGTGATCCATGCGCTAAATACGAGGGTCTGGTTACGGCGCAAGCCAGAAGAACCGTTTGCGTCCGGCCAGACAAGGAGCACAGCAATGAATTGCCAGAAAGGCGACCTCGCCGAAATTATCCATGCCACCCACCCGGAAAACATCGGCCGCATTGTCGAGGTGGTTGCCTATTTATGTGACAGTCTTGTATCTTGATTCTTGATGGCTAGAAGTTAAGATTTTCCCTGGGACGCCGGGGAACTGGGCAAGGCCAGGCCGGTGACATTCTTTGGCCCAAGAGCCTGTTGGAGAGATCTTGCCGCCCTTGCCCAATCTCGGTTCGTGAGATCGGATGGTATCTTTGGCCCTCATCAGAGTGAGCCCGAATGAACAAGGTTGATCGGAACTGAAGCCCCGCGTAATCAAGAGCCAATCAAGGATGATCGCGTATGACTGCTCAGTTAGGAGTTGACCTGGCCAAGCGCAAATTCGATGCGGCCTTATTGAAGGACGGCAAGATCAGGAACAAAGTGTTCGAGAATACGCCGTCGGGCTTTCAGCAGTTAGTCGAGTGGCTAGCCAGGCAAGGTGCCACAGATGTGCATGTCTGCATGGAAGCGACCGGCGATTACGGCGAGGCCCTGGCGACTTTCCTGCACGACGCTGGCTATACCGTCAGCATGGTCAATCCGGCTCAGATCAAAGGCTTCGCCCAATCGAAATTGCTGCGCACCAAGACCGACAAGGCCGATGCCCGTTTGATTGCCCAGTTCTGCCAGGCCAATACTCCACCAGCCTGGCAGCCGGCACCGCCCGAAGTGCGGGAGCTGCAGGCCCTGGCTCGTCGTTTGGACGCTTTGAACGAAATGCAGCGAATGGAGCTAAATAGGCTGGAGACAGCCCATTCGACGATCGTGCCATCGCTCCAGGCGGTCCTGACACAACTGGGAGAGCAAATCAAATTGATCCGACAGGCAATCCGGGATCATATTGACCAGCATCCAGATTTACGCGGCAAGCGGGAATTGCTCGATTCCATTCCAGGTATTGGCGAGGCGACGATTACCCAGATCCTTGCCTACCTGGCGCATGTGCGATTTACTAATGCCAAGCAGGTGGCAGCGTTCCTTGGCCTGAATCCGAGGCAACACCAATCGGGCAGCTCGGTCAGAGGAAAGGCGCGCATCTCCAAGACAGGCGATGCGCGGTTGCGGAAGGCATTCTATCTGCCAGCGGTTGTCGCCATGCGCTACAACCCGGTCATCAGGGCATTCAGCGAGCGGCTACTGGCCGCTGGCAAGCCCAGGATGCTGGTAGTAGGGGCAGTCATGCGCAAGCTAGCGCATATGGTGTATGGCGTCCTGAAATCTGGACAGCCATTCAATCCGAAACTGGCATTGAACGCTTAAAGGGGTTGACAGCGAAGATGGTATCTCTCCTATGGGCCCATGTGGCGGGTGCGCAGCAACAGTATCAGCTTTCGTTGCAGCACCGTGAGCGCGGATTCCGGCGAACTGCTGGCCAACGATGTAGATTTGATGGAATTCGACTGCCCCGATCGCTGGTTGCGGCCCATCAAGCCTGGCAAACTGGCGCAGCGCGAAGCGACTGCAAACGCTACCCCAACGAACGCCTGAAACCACTGCCAACACCGGCGCTTGCTGCCGGCATATATTTCTCCCGGCCGCTGCAGCAGTCCGGCAGCGGCATCCCAAGCGGCTTCCGGCCGCATGGCCGCGCCTGCCCATGGTTGGCGGCGGCTAAAAAAGCACGTCCCGTCAATTTTC
>DASTRT010000276.1:0-7575 GCA_035761085.1 Methylophilaceae bacterium | reverse complement strand
TTCAACTGCATCACCGTGGATGGCGACACCTCTACCAATGATTCATTGGTGCTGATGTCGACCGGTCAGGCAGGCATGGAGATCACTGCCGACGATCTGGATTACATCCAGCTTCGCGATGCGGTGACCGAAGTGGCTGCGGAGCTGGCACAGGCCATCGTGCGGGATGGCGAAGGGGCGACCAAGTTCATGACCATCCATATCGAAAACGGCAAGAGCCGAGAGGAGTGCCGCAAGGTCGGCTATGCCATCGCCCATTCGCCGCTGATCAAGACGGCGTTCTTTGCCTCCGACCCTAACCTGGGCCGGATACTCGCCGCTATCGGTTACGCTGGCGTCGATGACCTTGATGTGAATACGCTCAAGCTCTATCTCGGCGATGTGCTGGTGGCCGAGCATGGTGGCCGCGCAGAAAGCTATCAGGAGTCGGAAGGCGCGGCTGTAATGAAGGAGCCGGAAATCACCGTGCGCGTGGTGCTGAACCGCGGTGAGGCGCAGGCAACGGTGTGGACGTGCGATTTCTCGTATGATTATGTCAAAATCAATGCCGACTACCGGAGCTAAATAATCGCCGAGAGCGCGAATTGCGGCGTTGCATGGCTTGCTCGCAGCCTTGCCGTACTACCTGTACTGTCTGCGGCTGCTGCGTTCCATGCGCCTTGCACTTCATCGCTCTCAGCGATTATTTGTGAGTGTGATTTACAGTAGGCGTTTAAAGTAGGGGCGGGCGAATTACTTTCGTTGCGCGGTGCTCGCAGCCTCGCCGTACTATGTGTACTGTCTTCGGCTGCTGCGCTCCGTGCGCCTCGTACTTCATCCCGCTGAATCGTTATTACTGAGCGGATGGAAACCGGTGACGGACATACATCTAAAGACTGGATTCCGGCTTTCGCCGGAATGACGACGTAGGGAATTTGCCTCCTGCCCCAGTGGCACTAGTAGCTTTTCGGTTTCGTCATTCCGGCGAAAGCCGGAATCCAGTAGTTGTATTGATGCTTGAATGCAGGTTCCTCTATGAGGACCTCTGAACTTCGTCCGAATTAAACCAAGGAAAACCAATGGCCGAGCGAACAAAGCAAACCAAGGAAGCCAAACCGGCAGGCAATCTGGAAAGCCTGATGAATCGTGCCGAGACGCTAATGACGCGCATCGAGGAATTCCTGCCCGCCGCGCGTCCGCAGCCGGACTGGACAGCACTCGCCTGGCGCTGGCAGCACAACAACGGACGTGGCTACCTGGAAGCGGTGCCGCATCCGCATCGTATCAAGCTCGACGACCTCAAGAACGTGGACGAGCAGAAGAAGATCATCGTGCGCAACACCGAGCAGTTCGTACACGGCTACACCGCCAACAATGTGCTGCTGACCGGCGCGCGCGGCACCGGCAAATCGTCGCTGGTAAAGGCGCTGCTGAGCAAGTTCAGCAAGGATGGCCTGCGCATCGTCGAGGTGGACAAGCACGACCTCATCGACCTGCCCAAGATCACTTCCTTCCTGCGTTCGCGCGAGGAGCGCTTCATCGTCTTCTGCGACGACCTGTCCTTTGAAGAAGGCGATGCTGGCTACAAGGCGCTCAAGGTGGTGCTGGACGGCTCGGTTTCGGTGACCTCGGACAATATCGTCGTCTATGCGACTTCCAACCGCCGTCACCTGGTGCCGGAATACATGGCGGAAAACCTGCAGACGCAGCACGTCGGCGAGGAAATCCGCCCGGGCGAAACCGTGGAAGAAAAAATCTCCTTATCCGACCGCTTCGGTATCTGGCTTTCCTTCTACTCTTTCGACCAGGACGAGTACATCACCATCGTCGAGCAATGGCTCAATCACTACGGCGTGAAGAATTTCACCGACGAGGTACGCGGCGCGGCATTGCAGTGGGCACTCGCCCGAGGTTCCCGTAGCGGCCGGTCGGCGCATCAGTTTGCCCGGGATTACGCCGGCCGTATCGCGTTGGCTTCGAAACGCTAACTGCGTTGGCTGATTCATCAATGCCTCCACGCATTACTGTGGATGCGGCGGTAGCGGTGCTCCTGCGCTCTGATGGCCAGGTGCTGCTGGGCCAGCGGCCTGAGGGAAAACCGTGGGCCGGCTGGTGGGAGTTTCCCGGCGGCAAAATCGAGGAGGGCGAATCTCCCCTGCATGCCTTGCAGCGCGAGCTGGATGAAGAACTAGGCACGCAGGCTACGGAAGTCTATCCCTGGCTCACGCGCCGTTTCGACTACCCGGAAAAGACGGTAAACCTGCACTTTTTCATGGTGCGCGACTGGACGGACGATCCACATGGCCGCGAAGGCCAGCAGCTTTCCTGGCAGGACCCGGCCGCACTGACTGTAGGCCCCATGTTGCCGGCCAACGAGCCCATCCTCGCTGCGCTCATGCTGCCGCCCGTATATGCCATCACCAATCTGGCCGAAGCGGGTGAAACGCAATTTCTCACCCAACTGCAGCACGCGCTGAAAAATGGCCTCAAGCTGATCCAGATCCGCGAGAAGCAGCTGGAGCGCGATGCACTATACCGCTTTGCCGAGAAGGTACTCGGAATGGCGCGGCCTTACGGCACGCGAGTGCTGGTCAACGGCAATGTAGGGTTGGCGCGAGCTCTGGGCGCGGATGGTGTTCACCTGTCCTCCAGCCAGCTTATGGCCTTGCAAGCTAGGCCTGAAAAGCTGCTGTGTGCAGCGTCATGCCACAACGCGGCGGAACTGGTGCAGGCGCAGAAACTGGGGTTGGATTTCGTGGTGCTGGGGCCGGTGCTGCCGACCAGGAGTCATCCGGATGCGGAAACGATGGGCTGGGAGAACTTTGGCCGATTGGTGGAAAACTGTTCGATACCCGTTTATGCGTTAGGCGGGTTGCAGCCTAAGGATTTGACAGCTGCCTGGCAAGCTGGCGCGCATGGCATTGCCATGCAGCGCGGCATCTGGGAGTGATTGGTCAGGAAGCCTTTACCGGCACTTGAATCTGCTGCTCGCGGACCTTGCCATCCTTGTCCTTCAGCTGCAGCGTGAACTGCACGGTTTCGCCTTCCTGCAGCGGCTTCTTCAGATCGAACAGCATCAGGTGATAGCCGCCGGGTGCGAGCTTCACGGCTTTGCCGGCGGGCAGCTCCAGATTTTCCAGCATGCGCATCTTCATCACGCCGTTATCCATGCTCATGCTGTGAATCTCCACGGTGCCGGCCGCCGGGCTTTCCACCTTGACCAGCGTCGTTGCCTGCGGACTTTGCAGCGTCATATAAGCCGCGCCCACCTTTTGCCCAGGATGGGTTGGACGCGCCCAGGCGTCGCTTATGGAGACTGCGTCGGCATTGGCGCAGGCGGCAATCAGGGCAAAGGCCAGGATGCCGGCCAGTTTAATCAGCTTGTTCATGGTTAATTCTCGTCCGGAAGATCTTCAGGTTTGATGGGCTCGGGAATGCGATAGTTCTCGCTCGCCCACTGGCCCAGGTCGATCAGTTTGCAACGCTCGGAGCAAAACGGCCGGTACGGGTTTTCGGGACTGAATTCAGAGAGCTGGTTGCACTGCGGGCAGGCCACCATGCGTTTTTTCGGTTTGGGTGTTACAGGTTGCACAAGGTCATCTTGAAATCGATGTCATCATCGCACTGCCGAGGTTTGGCAGTGCAGTCGAGGTTGTAGAAACGAACGCTGATTGCATATTTGTTAGCGCTGACTTCCGGGAAAAAGTTCACATTTTCGGCTACTTCGATGCGCAGCATCTGCGCAGGTTTGGCACCGCCCAGCATCTGCTGGTATGCCCCGTGGCTGGCATGCAGGGGCGTTGTCGCACCGCTGCCGCGCAGGATATGCATGATGATGCGAATGGCTTCATAAACCGGCATCAGCGGCTTGAGCCAGCTTTCCAGGTCTTCGCGGCGCCGTTCTGGCGATAGCGCCAGCCAGTAGTGATAGGAAGGAAGTTCGTATTCGCAGACACCACCGGGGATCACCGCGCGCTGCTTGATGCCCATGAGCCACTCGTTGTCGCGCAGGGTCTGACCCAGCTTGGTAGTGTTGCCGCGCAACGCGAGTGCCGTGGTCTCGATCTGATTGATGACTTCGTTGAGCAGGGATTCGTTGATGGAGGGCAGGTTACGCAGACCGTGCATCACGATTTTCTGCCGGTCCAGCTCCTGCAGCAGGTCGGCTTTGAGTTCCGCCCGCTCGATGACATCCAGGATCTGGAAGATGGCGAGCAGGGCGTTGTGATGGTTTACCTGATGTTCGGCCTGGACGTTGGGCAGGGCTTTGGCGAATAGATCTTCAAGGCGCAGCAACGTACGGATACGCTCATTAAACGGGTAGTCATAGCTCGGCACGGGTTATTTTTCTGCTAAGGCTTACGTGTTTAAGTTGCGGTAAATTATGAAATTTATTGGCTAACTCTGCAAGCCTGCATGTATTTTTTGTGCATTTCTTCGACTTTTTGGTGCAGTTCCTCCAAAGAGCCCTCGTTGACGATCACATCGTCGGCCATCTTCAGACGCACCGCGCGGGATACCTGTGCCGCCATGATGCCGCGCACGATTTCTTCGGTGAGACCGCTGCGCTTCATGGTGCGCTCGACCTGCAGCTGCTCGTCGCAATCCATCACCAGGCTGCGCGTTACGACATCCTTGTAGCGCTGGTTTTCGAACAGCAGCGAGATGGCGAGGATCTGGTAGGGTGCTTCCTGGTTGGCTTCCAGTTCCTTGATTGCACGATCGTGAATGGCCGGGTGCATGATGGCTTCCAGGTCCTTGCGGGCGGCAGTGTCGGTAAATACCCGGTCACGTAGCTTGGCACGATCGAGGTTGCCGTCGGGCAGCAGATAGTCCTTGCCGAAGATATCGATAATCTCGGAAAACGTTTCTTCACCGGGCTGGCACAGTTGGCGGGCGATCAGGTCGACATCCACGACGGGTACGCCCAGTCTTGCGAAAACACGTGCTGCCTCAGTCTTGCCGCAGCCGATACCACCAGTCAAACCAACTACAAACATATCAAGCACCTAAATAGAATTTGGAAATCAAAGGCCCCCAGAATAACGCACAAATGCCTCCCAGCGCCAGATAGGGACCGAACGGAATCGGCACATTGCGGCCATGCCGCATGAGTAAGATGAGGCCGATACCTATCAGGGAGCCGGCCAGCGAGGAGAGCAGGATGACGGCTGGCAGCAGTTGCCAGCCGAACCAGGCGCCGGTGGCGGCAAGCAATTTGAAATCGCCGTAGCCCATGCCTTCCTTGCCCGTCATCAGCTTGAACAGCCAGTAAACCGACCAGAGGATCAGGTAACCGGCGACAGCGCCGATAACGGCGGAATGCAGATCGGTAAAGCCGCCATTGAGGTTGAACAGCAGGCCGCCCCACAACAGCGGCAGCGTAATGCTGTCCGGCAGCAGCTGGGTATCGAAGTCGATGAAGGTCAGTGCGACCAGCGCGAAGCTGAATGCCCAGGCGGCCACTGCAGTGCCGGAGTAGCCGAATTTCCAGCTGATGAGCCCGGCAAGCACGCCGGTCAGCAATTCAATCAGGGGGTAGCGTAGCGGTATGGGCGTCTTGCAGGATGAACACTTGCCGCGCAGGAACAGGAAGCTCAGGACTGGAATGTTCTCGATGGCGGTGATCTGGTGGCTGCACTTCGGGCAGGCCGAGCGGGGAACGACGAGGTTATAGGTCTCCGTGACCGCCAGCTCCTGGCCCTGCAGTTCCTGGCAGTTACGCTCCCATTCGCGCTGCATGATGAGCGGCAGCCGGTAGATCACTACGTTGAGAAAGCTGCCCACCATGAGTCCGAAAACCACGGATACGGCTATGAAAATTACTGGCTCCTGCTGAAGCAGCGCGAGCGCATTGGTCAAAAATTCCGGCATTTAACGGCCCCCTTCCGTAAACTTGCAGCATCATCCCATCGTTATAGGAGTATTGGCAACTTGCCCACTTTGGCCTGACGGGCTTGAAATTTGCCGGAGTGCCGCCACTTAAGAAACAACCAACCTCACTTTTGACAAGAGAGAATCACATGACGAACGAACTTCAAGAAGTATGGAACGATGCAGTTGTCTGCCGTGTTGAAGTAGACCTTCGCGGCTGGTTGCAACAACTTACGGGTCAGGCGGACTGGGAAGTGTACGAAGAGGAGGAAGAAGATACCTATACCAGCTTTGCCATGCGCCAGGGCGGGCAGGAGGCGGAAGTCACCCTCTATCGCAGCGGTTACGCAATTGTGGATGTCGATGGGCATATGGTCTTTACCGGCTCCTTGACCACCGGCACCAGCGAATGTGCGCGCCTGGCTTATTTCAATGCGGAAAGCGGCGAACCCATTACGCTCAATTAGGCAGCTTTAACCGAATCACCATTCCATAATCTCCTTGGAAGCCCCGCCTTCATGGCGGGGCTTTTCTTTTCTTATTTGCGTTCTTAACGCACAATCTGCCTGACCCCGCCTGCGGGCGATCCTTAGTCTTTCCTCAATTCAGATGGAACCTGCCTTTCATGCCGCATGACGTGAGCCTGATCACTACCATATCCCTGGCGCTGGGCGCAGCCCTGCTGGGCGGCTTCATCGTTTCCCGTCTCAAGCTGCCGCCCATCGTCGGTTACCTGCTGGCCGGCATCCTGATCGGCCCGCATACGCCGGGGTTCGAGGCGGATGTGGAGCTCGCCGGGCAACTGGCGGAAATCGGCGTCATGCTGCTGATGTTCGGCGTGGGCCTGCATTTTTCCCTGAGTGATTTATTGTCCGTGCGCCGCATCGCCTTGCCCGGCGCGCTGGTGCAGATTCTCGCCGCCACTGCGCTGGGCATGGGGACCGCACTGTATTGGGGCTGGGATATGGGTTCTGCGCTGGTATTCGGCGTTTCGCTGTCCACCGCGAGCACGGTGGTGCTGTTGCGCGCGCTGGAGGCGAGAGGCGTGCTGGAATCCATCAACGGCCGCATTGCCGTCGGCTGGCTTATCGTGGAAGACCTGGTGATGGTGCTGGTGCTCGTGCTGATGCCGGTGCTCGCCAGCATGATGGGGACTACAGGCACGGCGCCGCAGTCGCACGACAGCACGCTGCAGATCATCGGTATAACGCTGCTCAAGCTGACCGGGTTTGGCGTCTTCATGCTGATCGTGGGCCGGCGGATTTTCCCGCGCTTCCTGTGGCTCGTCGCCCGCACCGGCTCGCGCGAGCTGTTCACCTTGTGCGTGCTGGCGGCCGCCGTGGGCGTGGCCTATGGCTCCTCCCGCATCTTCGATGTGTCGTTCGCGTTGGGTGCCTTCTTTGCCGGCATGATGCTGCGCGAATCGGAATTCAGCCATCGCGCCGCCGAGGAATCGCTACCCTTGCGAGATGCATTTTCCGTGCTGTTTTTCGTTTCGGTCGGCATGTTGTTCAACCCGGCGATCCTGTTCGCGGAGCCGCTCAAGGTGCTCGCCGTGGTGGGCATCATCATGCTGGGTAAGACGGCGGCAGCCATCCTGCTCGTGCTGACCTTCCGCTATCCGTTGAATACCGCGCTGACTGTCGGCGCCAGCCTGGCGCAGATCGGCGAGTTTGCCTTCATCATTGCCGGCATGGGGGTTGGTCTGGGATTGCTTTCAGT
>DASTRT010000275.1:0-4321 GCA_035761085.1 Methylophilaceae bacterium | reverse complement strand
CCTCGCCTGGACAAGGCCGAGAGCGTTTCGCGCACATCCGCCAAGGGGATTTTGGTTCCTGCCGCAATCTCATAGTCGACCTGTTGACCGTGCTTGGTCAGGTACTGGAGGATAGCGCTTGCATGCATTCTGATCTCCTGTCTGTATTGCCAAATAAAAAAAGGAAAACGGCTCAGGAAATCATCCTGAGCCGTGAAGCGAGTTGGTGGCCCCCCTCGGAGTCGAACCGAGCACCAACGGATTATGAGTCCGCTGCTCTAACCAAGCATGAGCTAGAGGGCCGGAAGCTCTTAGTCGTTGCCGGTTTCGAGGAAGCTGCGCAGGCGCTCGGAACGCGTCGGGTGACGCAACTTGCGCAGTGCCTTGGCTTCGATCTGGCGGATGCGCTCACGCGTGACGTCGAACTGCTTACCGACTTCTTCCAGCGTGTGGTCGGTATTCATTTCGATACCGAAACGCATGCGCAGCACCTTGGCCTCGCGCGGGGTCAGGGACTCCAGCACTTCCTTGGTGGCATCGCGCAGGCTGGCGTAAACCGCCGCATCCACTGGTGCCAGCGTTGCCAGATCCTCGATGAAATCGCCAAGATGCGAATCGTCGTCGTCGCCGATCGGCGTTTCCATGGAGATCGGCTCCTTGGAAATCTTGAGGATCTTGCGAATCTTGTCCTCGGGCATTTCCATCTTCTCGGCCAGCGTTGCGGGATCGGGCTCGAGGCCGGTTTCCTGCAGGATCTGCCGTGAGATGCGGTTCATCTTGTTGATGGTTTCGATCATATGCACGGGAATACGGATGGTGCGGGCCTGGTCGGCGATGGAACGTGTAATGGCCTGGCGAATCCACCAGGTAGCGTAGGTGGAGAACTTGTAGCCACGACGGTATTCGAACTTGTCCACCGCCTTCATGAGGCCGATGTTGCCTTCCTGAATCAGATCGAGGAACTGCAGGCCGCGGTTGGTGTACTTCTTGGCGATGGAAATCACCAGACGCAGGTTGGCCTCGATCATCTCGCGCTTGGCGCGACGTGCACGCGCTTCGCCCGTGGACATCTGCTTGTTGATTTCCTTCAATTCCTTGATGGGGATGCCGACGCGGGCCTGCAGGTCCAGCAGACGCTGCTGCTGGTCCACGATGGAGTGCTTGAAGCGTTCGAGCTGCTCGGAATATGGCTTCTTGAGCGCAATCTCCTGCTCGACCCAGTCCAGGTTACCTTCGTTGCCTGGGAATACCTTGATGAAGTGCTGGCGTGGCATGCCGGACTTGTCCACGCAGAATTCCATGATCTTGCGTTCGTAACGGCGCACTTCTTCCACCATGGCGCGCACCTGGTCGCACAGGGCCTCGACCTGTTTGGCGGAGAAGCGGAACGCGGTCAGCTCTTCCAGGATGGCGCTTTGCAGGCGCTTGTATTCCTTGTCCTGTGAGCCTTTGCTCTCAAGAATCACGCTCATCTTCTGGTGCGCATCGCGGATCACGGCAAAACGGGACAGGACTTCGTCCTTGAGTTTCTGCAGGGCTTCGGCGGAAATGGCGGCTGCCTTGGCGCCGTTATCATCTTCGCCCTCTTCTTCCTCTTCGTCGTCGGGTTCCTGCTCTTCCGTGCTGGCAGCCTCCACCGCCATGGCTTCGTCGATATCCACATCGGCATCGATCAGGCCGTCGACCAGTTCGTCCACGCCGACTTCGCCCTTCTCGACCTTGTCGACGATCCCCAGCAATTCGGCAATCGTGGTCGGACAGGCGGCAATCGCCTGCACCATGTGCTTGAGGCCATCCTCGATGCGCTTGGCGATTTCAATTTCACCTTCGCGCGTGAGCAGGTCGACCGTGCCCATTTCGCGCATATACATACGCACCGGGTCGGTGGTACGACCGAATTCGGAATCCACGGTAGAAAGGGCCTGTTCGGCTTCTTCGACAGCATCTTCGTCCGCAACCGGCGGAGGGGCGTCCGACATCAGCAGCGCTTCGGCATCAGGCGCTTCTTCATACACCTGGATACCCATGTCGTTGATCATGCCGATGATGCCGTCGATCTGCTCGGAATCCTGGATATCGTCAGGCAAGTGATCGTTGATCTCGGCGTAGGTCAGGTAGCCTCGCTCCTTGCCCAGCACGATAAGCGACTTGAGTCGCGTACGGCGGACATCCGCTTCGGAAAGCGGAGACATTGCCTCGATCTTTTCGGTTAACTTGTCGTTTTGTTGCTCATCAGCCATATATGACCCCAAATCTCTGAACCTAGCTTTTGACCATGAGGCGGCCAGTCAGTTTTAGCTCAGACTGATTAATGTCGAATTTAGAGAACCGGCAATTATAGCAAACTACCGTCCAATTTAAGTGCAAAGACACCGGGTTACGCTGGATTTACCGCATTCCCACGGATTTAAGCAACTCCCGTTCTTCGGGGGTCAGCTCGCTCAGGCTTTTTTCCTTGATCTTATCCAGCAGGCGCTCTTTTGCCTGCTGCGCATACATATCCCTAATTTGCTTGCGGGCACCCTCAAATTCAAGGGCAAGATCAAGATTTTCATCAAGAATATGCAATTCGCGGTGGATTTCGCGTAACAGCCTCTCCTCCACCTTGTTCTGCAGCTCATGCAGCAGGGCTGCAGGGTTGGATTTCGGGTTGGCCAGCGCCGCCTGCGTCGCCGTTCGTACCAACTGGTCTTCGTCGCTGCTCCTCGGCATCCAGGCAAGGTCCTCTGCTTGCGCGAGATCCGGCCGCATCAGCAGCATCAAGGTAAAACGGCGCTGCAGTGAAAGCGGGGTACGCTTGGGCGGCGGTACCGATTTCGATGGCCGCCTATTTACGTCCGGCAGCCGGATGAGACCCTGCATCTCATCCGCGGAAACACCCGCCAGTTCGGCCACCCGTTTTCTCAGAAGCAAAGCCAAACGAGGCGCCTGAATCTGCTTGAGAATAGGCTCGGCCTCATTGAGAAATCGCACCTTGTCTTCTTGCGACTGCAGGGCGTTCTCTTCACTCAGGTGCTGCACCAGGTATTGCGACAGCGGCATGGCATTGCCGGCCAGCAACTCGAAAGCTTCCTTGCCGTGCTCACGCACATAGCTGTCAGGATCGTGCTCCGGCGGTAGGAACAGGAAACTGAGCTTGAGGCCGTCGGTCAGCGCGGGCAGCGCGTTCATGGCCGCGCGCCAGGCAGCCTTGCGGCCTGCGGCATCGCCATCGAAACAGAACACGATCTCGTCGGTCTGCCGCATGAGTTTTGTAATGTGGTAAGGCGTGGTGGCCGTGCCCAACGCCGCCACCGCGTATTCGATGCCGTATTGCGCCAGCGCCACCACATCCATGTAGCCTTCGACCACCAGTACGCGGCCGGCTTCGCGGATGGCCTTGCGGGCGAGAAAAAGACCGTACAGCTCATGACCTTTCTGAAACAGCGGAGTTTCAGGGGAGTTGAGATATTTGGGACCGTCCTCACCTTCCTTCGCCTCCAGAATGCGGCCGCCGAAACCGATCACCTGCCCATTCTGGTCATGAATGGGAAACATGATGCGGTCGCGGAAGCGGTCGTAACGCCGCCCCTGCTCATTCTCCACTACCAGTCCGGCCGTCTTCAGAGCCTCTGCCTGGTAATTGTCGAACACCGCCTCCAGATTCTGCCAGCCAGAAGGCGCGTACCCCATCTGGAACCGGGCTGCCACCTGCCCACTCAAGCCGCGACCTTTGAGGTAAGTAATCGCTCTCTGCGATTTCTTGAGTTCCTGCCGATAATAGTTGGAAGCGCGCTGCAGGACTTCCTGCAGTCCCGGCACCACTTTTTGTTGCGGGCTATCCGCATCGCGCTTTTCCTGCGGCACGATCATGCCTACCGACTTGGCCAGCTCCTGCACGGCTTCGACAAAACCCAGTCCCTGATGCTCCATAAGGAAGCCGATGGCGGTGCCGTGGGCTCCGCAGCCAAAACAATGATAGAACTGCTTGGTCGGACTGACGGTAAAGGAAGGGGATTTCTCGTTGTGGAACGGACAGCAGGCGGAATAATTGGCGCCGGCCTTTTTCAGCGGCACGCTACGGTCTATCACGTCGACGATGTCGACGCGGTTGAGCAGTTCCTGAATGAATGCTTCTGGAATCATGAGGAGGTCAGATCAAGCCAAACCGCTTCGTACGCGCTACCGGCGACGCTAGTTCGGCCGGCTCAAGTCCGGCGTGCTGGGTGCACCACATTTCCATCCGCTCAATCACTTAGCCGCGATCTCCTCAAGCGAAGATAATAGCCCAAAAATAAAAAAGGAGCGCTAGGCTCCTTTTGGAACAGCTCAGCTACGGAGATCAGGCGTTCAATCTGGTTTT
>DASTRT010000274.1:0-3988 GCA_035761085.1 Methylophilaceae bacterium | reverse complement strand
ACTGTTTACGGCGACGCGCCTTGCGCAAGCCAACTTTTTTACGTTCGACTTCGCGTGCATCTCGGGTTACGAAACCAGCCTTGGACAGGGCACCCTTGAGGGCTGCATCGTAATCGATCAATGCACGGGTAATGCCATGTCGGACCGCGCCTGCCTGGCCAGATTCACCACCGCCAACCACGTTCACCAGAATGTCGAAACTGGTTTCGTTGTTGGTCAGGGCCAGCGGCTGGCGCAGCACCATGCGTGAAGTCACACGCGAGAAATACTCATCGGCCGGCTTGTCATTGACAACGATGTTGCCCTTGCCGGACTTGAGGAACACGCGAGCCACCGAACTCTTGCGGCGGCCAGTGCCGTAATTGTATTTACCGATCATTATTAATCCTTAAGCTTGGCTCTCGATTTTCAGAGGCTGCGGTTGCTGCGCAACGTGATCATGCTTGTCACCGGCATACACCTTCATCTTGCGGAACATGGCGTAGCCCAGAGGACCCTTGGGCAACATACCTTTGACCGCCTTTTCCAGAGCGCGGCCCGGAAAACGCTGCTGCATCTTGGCGAAAGTGGTGGTGGAAATACCGCCGGGGAAACCTGAGTGGCGATGATACTGCTTGTCCTCAGCCTTGTTACCGGTCACCTTGATCTTGTCGGCATTGATGACAACGATGTAGTCACCCGTGTCCACGTGCGGGGTATAAATGGTTTTATGCTTGCCACGCAGGCGACGTGCGATTTCACTTGCCAGACGGCCCAGTACCACGTCGGTGGCATCTACCACGTACCAGTCGCGCTTGACTTCGTGGGATTTTGCGGAAAAAGTTTTCATTCAGACAACCAGTAATTCGCTGAAAAAATTAAGACGGCGATTCTATGTCATCGCCGGAAGAATTGTCAAATTATATATGGGTCTAGCTGCGGTGCTTGAGCCAACTGCTGGCAAATATGCCGAGAAAGATGGCAGCGCCCACCCAATTGTTATGCAGAAAGGCGTGAAAACAGCGTCCACGCTCCCGCCCACGGATCAGGGTGTAATGATACAGCATCAGGCCAGCCGCGACGACCAGCCCCAGGTAGTAAGGCCATAACAGGGCCAGCCGGAATCCGACAAATACTAGCAGGCCGAGCATGGCTGCATAACAGAGCATGATGGCCGCCACATCGAAACTGCCGAACCAGATAGCCGAGGAGCGGATACCGATTTTCAGATCATCTTCGCGGTCCACCATGGCATATTCGGTATCGTAGGCCACCACCCAGAACAGGTTGGCCGCCATCAGCAGCCAGGCGATCGGAGGAATGGCATTGGTGAGCGCCGCGTAAGCCATGGGAATGCCGAAGCCGAAAGCGATGCCCAGATAAGCCTGCGGAACGGCAATCCACCGCTTGGTCAGCGGATAGGTCATGGCGAGTCCCAACGCGGCAAACGACAATAATATGGTGAGTCGGTTTAGAAACAGCACGAAGCCGAAAGCTATCAGACTCAGTCCTGCTGCCAGCAGCAGAGCCTCCTTCGCGCTCACCTCCCCGCTTGTAACTGGTCGGCTGCGCGTGCGCTCCACATGCCGATCAAAATCACGGTCTGCCACATCATTCATTACGCAACCCGCAGAGCGCATGAGAATAGTGCCCAGAACGAAAATCCAGACCACCCAAAGATTGGGCTTGCCCTGCCCTGCCAGCCACAGCGCCCATAAGGTAGGCCACAGCAGAAGCAGGATACCGATGGGTTTGTCGAGCCGCATGAGGCGCTCATAGGCGTCCAGCCGATGTTTGATAACTTGCCAGTTCATAGGGTCAGCACTTGTGGCAGAAAGACTTCGGTAACCAGAATAGTCGAGCTTCCAAGAAAAAATAGCGACCGTCTCGCCCACAGCTCCTCTGCCCCAAACTGCAAGTAGGGCCTGGCCTGCTGGTATAAAGGATTGCTCGCCGACAACTTTCTGAATTGCAACGGCGTGCGCCTGACTAGAGGATCAGAAAACAGGGCTGCCCCAAGAGGCTTGTTACCCAAACGCGGCAGCCCCCGCCAGCTCCCCTGCAAGCTCGCAAAAGGCAGCACACTATGCGCGAACACGGCAGGCTTGTGGTTACAGCAAAGCAGCACTTCCCGCACCAGGGCTTTCTGTTCAGGCCCAAGCTTCATCAGCCGCGCTTCCTCTGCCAGTGGACGAGCAGCTGCCGACCTGATCTGCTCTACGGCAAAGTGTTCGCTCGCCCGCTGCAACTTGCGTGTCAGCGATCCGCTTTCCACCAACCACCGGCGATAAGCGCCGCTATTCATGGGCTGCGATAGCCAGCGTGAACGGAGCCAGTCCTGTCTGACGATCTTCATGCTATTTATACTTTGACCAGTTCCTCAGCATGACCCAGCCAGCGCTGCAAATGGCGCTCCACAGCTACTGGATCTGCCTCCAGCAGCCAATCTGCAGCATCGCGTGCCATCGGCAACAGCTTCGCGTCCCGCTCCAGATCCGCGATCTTCAGCATAGGTACGCCGCTCTGCCTGACTCCAAGATATTCACCCGGGCCGCGAATTGCCAGGTCAGCCTGAGCGATTTCGAAGCCGTCATTGCTCTCATAGATGATCTTGAGCCGCGCCTTGGCGGTTTCGTTGAGCGGCGCCTGATATAAGAGTATGCAACTGCTTTTGGCAGAGCCGCGACCTACCCGACCCCGCAATTGGTGCAGCTGGGAAAGACCCATACGTTCGGCGTGCTCGATAACCATCAGGCTGGCATTGGGTACATCGACGCCGACCTCGATAACGGTGGTCGCCACTAACAGCTGGATTTCATTGCGGCTGAAGGCTTCCATGACAGCCTGCTTCTCCGCGGGCTTCAGACGGCCATGTACGAGGCCGACAAGCAAATCAGGAAAAGTCCGCTGCATGAGAGCAAAGGTTTCCTGCGCCGTCTTGAGCTGAAGGCTCTCGGACTCCTCGATCAGCGGGCATACCCAGTAGGCCTGGCTGCCTTGCTTGCAGGCTTCGCGCACGCGCATCAGCACTTCCTCGCGGCGCTCCTCCGATACCAGCCGGGTTGCCACAGGCGTACGACCTGGCGGCAATTCATCGATGGCGGAAACATCGAGGTCGGCGTAATAGCTCATGGAAAGTGTGCGTGGGATTGGCGTTGCACTCATCATGAGCTGATGCGGCTCAAGTTTTGCATCACCGGATGCTTCCACACCCTTCTGCCGCAAGGAAAGCCGTTGATGCACGCCGAAACGATGCTGCTCATCAACGATCGCCAGGCCCAGATGGGCAAATTGCACCTGCTCCTGAATCAATGCATGAGTGCCAACCACCAGCTTAGCCTCACCGTTTGCCACTGCGTCCAGAGATGACTTGCGGCTCTTGCTGCCCTGGCTTCCCGAAAGCCAGACTACCTGAATATTCATCGGAGCGAGCCAGGCCTGCATCTTGGTAAAGTGCTGCTCGGCCAGGATTTCAGTGGGTGCCATGATTGCAACCTGCCAGCCATTCTCGATCGCCTGCAGCGCTGCCATGGTCGCCACGATAGTCTTGCCGCTGCCGACATCCCCTTGCAGCAAACGCTGCATGGGGTGCGGCTGTGCCAGGTCATTGCCGATTTCTTGTATGACTCTCTGCTGGGCCTTGGTCAAGGAAAACGGCAGCCCTTGCAGCAGGGCATTTACCAGTGTTTTGCTGGTCTGCATGGGCGGAGCCAGCAACTTGTGTCGCCTAGCATAATGCTGCCGCATGGAAAGCTGTTGGGCCAACAGCTCATCGAAGGCAAGGCGTTTCCATGCCGGAGTTTCCCGGTTTTCCAAAGCTCGCTGATCCACATTTGGCGGCGGACTATGCACAGACTGCAGACTGTCGGCGAAACTGGGCAGGCCGAGTTTGCGGTAGACCTTTTCTGGCAGTGTTTCCTCCAGGCTAGCCTGCTCCAGCGCCCAGCTGATCCATTTGCCCAAGGTCGTTTGTGTCAGACCCGCGGTGATCGGATATACCGGCGTCAAT
>DASTRT010000273.1:0-2706 GCA_035761085.1 Methylophilaceae bacterium | reverse complement strand
CGATTTCCATGCGGTTTATTGAGCAGCACTACTGATCGATGGTGATGGCGGGCCTGCCCCTTGGCTGGCGAATTTCTGCAGGACGAAGGTACGTAATTGTCAATCAGCGTCCAAATTTTTCCATCTAACAGCGTCCAATATTTTCCAGTTGGTTAAGCCATTTTTCCTCCTTTCTTACGGTGTTTGAAGCGGTAAGAATCGTTGCCGGTTTCGAGGATGTCGCAGTGATGGGTAATACGGTCCAGCAAGGCTGTCGTCATTTTTGCATCTCCGAATACCTGCACCCATTCACCGAAATTCAAGTTGGTTGTAATGAGCAAGGAGGTTTTTTCGTAAAGCTGGCTGATCAAATGGAACAGCAATGCGCCCCCCGATTCTGGAAACGGCAAATAACCCAGCTCATCGAGAATCAAGGCATCAACCTGCACCATTTGCTTGGCCAGATTGCCTGCCTTGCCCAGTTGCTTTTCCCGCTGCAATTGGTTGACCAGGTCCACGGTATTGAAGAAACGCACCCGCTTGCCTTGGTGGATGGCTGAGATGCCAAGTGCCGTGGCAAGATGCGTCTTGCCTGTACCGGTTCCGCCGACCAGGATCAGGTTATGGGCCTGTTCCATGAAGGTGGCCGTAGCCAGTTGCTCGATATGTGCCTGGGACAGCGGTGTTTCCGCCCACTCGAATTGGGTCAGATCCCGGTGAATCGGGAAGCGTGCCGCCTTGATCTGGTAACGCAGGCTGCGCGCTTGTCGATCGGCTTGCTCTGCTTCGATGAGACGGTCGAGCCAGACTTCCGGTTTGGGCGGCTGGCGTGGAGCTTCAGCCTGCAGCTCGCTCCAGGCAGTGGCCATGCCATACAGCTGCAATGCCTTGAGCTGGGCCTGCCGGTCAATGGACATAGGCACCTCCCCTCAAACGATCGTAGCGGCTGCAATCGGCCATTGGCGCGATGTGCAATCGCGGCTGTTGCGGCAAATCGAGGTCAGCAGGCCGAGGTGGCGCTGACAGACGGCGCAGTTCATTGGTCACTACTGCCGCTGTCACCACGCCGGTTTCCAGCGTCAGCTCGCAAGCAATGGCCAGCGCATCCAATCCCACTTCACGCGCGATCAGCAGCAACTCCACGAAGGCACGGTCGCCCTTGGGATGCTTCAGGATGCGGTCCCGCACCTTTTGGATCGGCGCCGGCAAGTCCCATTGCTGGAAAGGAGCGCCATTGCGTAAGGCGCCCGGCTTCTTCTCCAGTATTGGCAGGTAGTGCCAGGGATCGCAAACCAAGTGGTCCCGCCCGAAGCGGCGGCCATGATCGGCCACCAGTTCGCCATCGGCCACGATTTTGATGCGTTCGGCGCTCGTCCTGACGGAGACCACTCGGCCTGCCAGATGGGCCGGCACACTGTAACGGTTGTAATCGGTGCGCACCAGGCACGTGCTGGACACACGCAGCATTTGCTCGACATAGCCGTCAAACACGGCAACGATGGGGCGTAGATGCGGCTGCTCATCGGTAAAGCAATCGGCAATGGTGCGGCTGGTTTGCTCCGGGTGAGCGCGTTGCGCCAATTCACGACAGCGCTGGGCCAGCCAGGCATTGAGCGCAGCGAAATCGGCAAATGAGGGGCGCGGGGTAAATAGCCATTCCCGAATATTGCCGACCTGATTCTCGACTTGCCCCTTCTCCCAGCCGGAAGCCGGCGTGCAAGCGACCGGCTCGAACAGATAATGGTTGGACAACGCCAGGAAACGGCGATTGAATTGTCGCTCCTTGCCTACGAAAATCGTATCGACCACCGCCTTGAGATTGTCATAGATCATGCGCTGCGGCACGCCGCCGAAGAAGGAAAACGCCTTGTCATGCGCATCGAACACCATTTCCTGCGTCTCGCGCGGATAAGCGATGACAAACATTTGCCTGCTATAGCACAGACGGAAATGCGCCAGTTTGATCGTTTGAACGATGCCGCCAATTTCGGCTTGTTCATGGCTCCAGTCAAATTGACAGACTTCGCCGGGAGCAAACACGAGGGGAACAAAGGCTTCCTTGACGGAAGGGCTTTTTTTGCCGGCCTTCCATTGCTTCACAAAGCGTTGCACGCTGTCATACGCTCCGGCGTAGCCCTCTGCCTGCAAGCCTTCGAACAGCCTGCGCGCCGTGCGTCTCCGTGCCTTGGGCAGGCATGCTTCCACAGCGAGCCATTGCTCCAGCAAGGACTGAAATTCGCCCAGTTTCGGCAAGGGCTGATGTTGGCGTTGATAGACAGGAGGAGTGGTAGTGCGCAAATGTTTGCGCACAGTCGGGCGGGAGAGATTAAGAGCGCGGGCGATTGAACTGATGCTTTCGCCGCTGATGAAATGACGCCGTCTGATTTCGGCGATGATGTCCATGAATAACACTCCAGATTCCCCGGCAAAAATGCCGGATGTTTGCATACATCCAGGGTGGTAACTTTTGGACGCTGTTCACCCCGGAAATCTGGAAAGTTTTGCACGCTGTTTTACAGTCGTACGATCTTGGCGAATGTTGAACGTGCTGAGGAGCGTGAGCGACGCAAGGAATACGTTCAATCTCCCCTGGAGCGTAAGTCTTCAACCTAGCAATTTTTGAGGTGTTCATGCCTACCCTTAACGATCTTGATTTGTCTGCACCGCTTTCTTTTGTCTCAAGCTGTGTTGACCCTTATCCGGCTCTTTGTGGTGTCATTGTTGCTC
>DASTRT010000272.1:0-2117 GCA_035761085.1 Methylophilaceae bacterium | reverse complement strand
CAGGTCGGCGCCGACGTCGGCGCCCTTGGTGAAGATGCCGCCACCGAGACGGGCGAAAATGGAAATCAGCGAGCTGCCGAAGGCCAGGCCGACCAACGGTGCAGTGCTGACGGCTTCGCCGGCCGGTGTCTGGGACACCAGGAAGGCGTAATAGCCCGCTACACCCAGCAGGCCCAGGCCCACCACCAGCAGACCGGTGATGGCGCCGCCGCGGAAGGCGACCTTGAGTGCCGAGTTGATACCGTCATGCGCGGCTTGCGCAGTACGCAAGTTGGAGCGCACCGAAATATTCATGCCGATGTAGCCGGCGGCTGCGGAAAGGATGGCGCCGAGTGCAAAGCCTGCGGCAGTATGTATGCCCAGCGTGGGCCAGATGATAATGAACAGCAGTACCCCGACTATGCCGATCGTGGTGTATTGCCTGTTGAGATAGGCGGAAGCCCCTTCCTGAACGGCAGCGGCGATTTCCCGCATGCGCTCATTGCCGGTAGGCTGCGCCAGCACCCATTTGATTGTTATTCCACCATAGACAAGCGCGAGAACTGCACACGCCAGAGCAAACACAAGACTTTGCGACATCAACAATCTCCCCTTCTATACAAAGGCTGAAATCTGGGCCAGCCGGTGAGCCCGATGTACCGGAAAGCTGCAGGCGATCATGCCGCGCGGCACGATGTGCTACGTGCCTGCCGCGTTGCAGCTTACCGGAATTTTTCGGCTTGTGAAAGCAAGTGCACCAAAGGGGAGCATGGTGCACCGCGGAGGAAATTCAGAAGGCGGGTTTTTGCTCGGCGCTGTTGTAGCGAGTAACTCCGTTGAGAATTTCCTGGCGAGCCTCGTCGATGCCGACCCAGCCATCGACCTTGACCCACTTGCCCTTGTCGAGGTCCTTGTAGTGCTCGAAGAAGTGCCAGATCATTTCCAGGCGCCAAGGCGAGACATCGGCGTGCGTCTTGTACATGCTGTAGAGGCCGCAGACCTTTTCGACCGGCACGGCCAGCACCTTGGCGTCAGGGCCAGCTTCGTCGGTCATCTTGAGCATGCCCAACGGACGGCAGCGCACGACGACACCGGGGATCAGCGGCACCGGCGTAATCACCAGCACATCGACCGGGTCACCGTCTTCAGACAGCGTATGCGGGATATAGCCGTAGTTGCAGGGGTATTGCATGGCCGTTCCCATAAAACGGTCCACGAAAATGGCGCCGGTTTCCTTGTCCACTTCATACTTGACCGGGTCGCCTTGCATGGGAATTTCGATAATGACGTTGAAATCGTCGGGTACGTTCTTGCCGGTTGGCACATCCATTAAAGCCACAATATTTCCTCAAACCATTTAAACAAAAGTTAATAAAAACAACAGCTTCAAATCAACGGCTTGAATTCCTTGGTCGAAGGGTCATAAGCCGTAATGATTCCCTTCTCGATATTGAAATGCCAGCCATGCAGCATGAGCTCGCCTTTCTCCACGCGCTCCCTGATCCACGGGAAGGTCAGAAGATTGTCGAGCGACACCAGTACGCTCTCCTTCTCGCAGGCACACAACTGCTCCTGCCGGGGAGCATCGGGCATGGTGCTCAGCACCTTCTCGCGTGCCGCGTGGGCCATGTTGACCCAGGGCTGGATGAACTCGCTGCCCTCCAGCGCCACACCTTTGATCAGCGCCTGGATACCGCCGCAATACTGGTGGCCCAGCACGATGATGTGCTTGACGTTGAGCGCACGTACGCCAAATTCCAGCGCCGAGCTCACACCATGGTAGCCGCCGCCCGTTTCGTAGGGAGGCACCAGGTTAGCCACATTGCGCACGACGAACAGGTCGCCCGGCTTGCAGTCCATGACAATGGCAGGGTCCACGCGCGAATCCGAACAGGCGACCACCAGCGTATCGGGCGCCTGGCCCTGGCTCAGCTGTTCGAAGAGCTGCCCGTCGGTCTGGAAATAGTTGTCATGAAAGCGCTTATATCCTTCGATGAGCTTGTCGATTTCAGTCATTCGGCTGTCACTTTCATGTTTATCAATACTTTTCAGTTTGTTTCGGCAATCCGCAATTATCGCATTCGGCACGAACCAAAGCCCGAGAAAAATGAGCCCGGGCACGATCAGCACATCATCGA
>DASTRT010000271.1:0-2288 GCA_035761085.1 Methylophilaceae bacterium | reverse complement strand
TCGACTGATCTTTCTTCACCAAGTGATAGCGGTTGCCCAACTTGGCAAACTGGTTGTACTGCTGGGCAAGCTGAACGTCCTGCATGGCCTTCTGCACGATAGGCAGGAATTTCTCCTTCATGGGTTCAGCGGTCACCTTGCGGAAATACTGAGTCGCGGCATCGTCGCCACCGGTGAGGATATTCTTGGCATCGGCGACGCTCATCTGCTTGACAGCATTGATCAGCAACGGTTTGGCCTCCGGCACGGCAGCTTCCGCCGCACGATTGATGCGCAGAATCAGGTCGTCGGCCTCCTTGCCCATGCCCAGGAAGCGCATGGTTTTTTCCACGCGCTGCAGATTTTCCGGCAAGGGAATCTTGACTTTGGGATTGGCAAGAAAACCGTTGACAGCGCCCAGTTGGGAGACCGCTTTGTCGGCCCCCTGAATCAGCGCTTCCTTGAGGCCGGCATTCACATCCGAATTGCTGAGCTGGCTCAAATCAACGGCATAAGCGCATGTCGCCAGGACCAACATGGCTGCTGCAAGTAAACAACGCATGGTTACCCTCCCTTCGTTTGGCCCGCAGGCGCTGAAGTTAGCGTTCCACGGGCGCTACTTTCCAGATATTTTCGGCATATTGCCTGATTGTGCGGTCGCTGGAAAACTTTCCGATATGGGCAACATTGAGAATGGCACGCCTCGACCATTCCTCCTGGTCCTGGTAGAGCCTGCCGACTGCCTCCTGTGTGGCGACATAGTTCTCGTAATCGGCCAGCAGCATGTACTGGTCACCCTTGTTGAGCAAGGCATCGAAGATGGGTTTATAACGGTCCGGCTCGTCGATATTGAAATAGCCATTGCCTATCATGTCCAGCACCTGGCGCAGTTCTTCGTTGGCATTGTAATGATCCCGCGGGTTGTAGCCTTGCCTGCGCTTCTCGGCGACTTCCTCCGTCGTCAAACCGAAAATGAAAATATTCTCCGGGCCGACCTCTTCGCGAATTTCGATATTGGCGCCGTCCAGAGTACCGATGGTCAGCGCGCCATTGAGCGCCATTTTCATGTTGCCGGTACCGGAGGCTTCCGTGCCCGCGGTGGAAATCTGCTCGGACAGATCGCTGCCCGGGAACAGCAGCTCGGCGGCTGAGACCTCGTAATTGGGATAGAACACCACTTTGAGTTTGTCGCCCACCGCCACATCTTCATTGACAATAGCAGCTACGTCGTTGATGAGCCGAATGATGAGCTTGGCCATCCAGTAGCCAGGCGCAGCCTTGCCGCCGAAAATCACCGTGCGCGGCGTAACGTCGGCAGTATTACCCGATCGGATGCGGTTATACAGCGTAATCACATGCAGCAGGTTGAGCAGCTGGCGTTTGTATTCATGAATGCGCTTGATCTGCACATCGAACAGACTCTGCGTATTGACCCGGATGCCGGTCAGCTCCTCGATTTTGCTGGCCAGGCGCAGCTTGTTGGCTTGCTTGACCTCCCGGAAAGCCTTGCGGAAGCTGGCGTCGTCAGCGTAGGGCACGAGCTTTTCCAGTTTATCCAGATTCTTCTGGAAGCTGCCTCCGATGGTGCGGGCGATCAAGGCAGTGAGATCGCGATTGCACTGGTTGAGCCAGCGGCGCGGCGTGATACCGTTGGTGACGTTGATGAACTTTTTCGGATAGATCTTGGCGAAATCGGCGAACAGCGTGGCTTTCAGCAACTCGCTATGCAAAGCCGCCACACCGTTTACCGTATGGCTGCCCACCACGGCCAGATACGCCATGCGAATGCGGCGACCATGATCCTCGTCGATGATGGAAACCCTGCGCAGCAGCGCAGTATCCCCGGGGAACTTGTGGTTCACCGACTGCAGAAATTCATGATTGATGCGGTAGATGATGGTCAGGTGGCGCGGCAGCAACCGGCCGAACATCTCCACCGGCCAGGTCTCCAGCGCCTCCGGCATCAGCGTGTGATTTGTGTAAGAGAAGATGCCGGTAACCAGCTTCCAGGCATGATCCCACTCCAGGGCATGCATATCCACCAGCTGATACATCATTTCGGCGATGGCAATCGCAGGATGCGTGTCATTGAGCTGGATGGCGATTTTCTCCGGCAGCATGTCCCAGGCATGCTTACGCTCGAGGAAACAGCGCAGGATGTCCTGAATGGAGGCAGAAACGAAGAAATACTGCTGCTTGAGCCGCAGCTCCTTGCCCAGCACCGAAGTATCGTTGGGGTAGAGTACCTTGGAGATATTCTCCGAGGCGGTACGCTCTTCCACCGCCTGTTCGTAATTGCCATCGTTGAA
>DASTRT010000270.1:0-2073 GCA_035761085.1 Methylophilaceae bacterium | reverse complement strand
GTCTGGATGAATCGCGAAAACTTCAACTCCATCAAGTATTGCGCCTTCCTTCTTACCGAAACCCACCATCGAAACCCGTACCGCTGCGCCAGCATTCACCCAAGACTCATCGCTCCATGCCATGAAGATGCGCGAGGTTTTGATGATGCGTTCCAACAGCTTGCGGTTAGCGCCGCCACGGATGGAATTGGTGGCAACCAGCCCGGCGGTCGTGGCCTTGCCTTGCTCGATGTGGGTACGCGCTTTTTCGAACCAGTAGCAAACCAGATCGGCTCCGCCAGGAACGCGACCTTCGTAAATGTGGCGAAGAGATGCCACATATTCCATTCCTAATTCGCCAATCATCTTCTTATCACCGAGAAAAGGCGGGTTGCCGATGATGGCATCCACCGCCGGCCATTCCGGCTCGATGGCCGCTGTCATCTGCCCTTCCGTACCGATAATTTCGTCGCGCTCATTCCGCACAGTAATATCGGTGCCGTGCACCAGCTCAAGCACGGCATCGCGCTGCTCGATATGGTCGAGCCGGGCAAGGATGGGGTCTTTCTTCGGTGTGTAGCCGTGCGCCAGCATCCACTGGATTTCGCCGATCCAGACCGTAACCCTTGCCAGCTCGGCAGCGTAGGGGTTGAGCTCGATGCCCAGCACATTGGCCGGGCTCACCTCGATATTGAGCTCACGCTGCAGGCCAAGCGCCTCGGCTTCGAGATTGACGCGGTGCTCGATATCCTTGAGCGTCTTGAGTGCGAGATAGAGAAAATTGCCGCTGCCGCAGGCGGCATCCAACACGCGATAGTTTTTAAGCCTTTCCAGAAAGCCGATGAAGGCATTGCGCGCCTCGGTAAACGCGGTTTGCGAACCCTTGCCGCCTTTTTCATAGCGCTTCATGCACTCGCCGATGGCGGCCTTGATCGGCTCCCACTCCGCCAGCAGCGACTGCTCCACCACGGGATGGATAATCTTCATGATGGTGGCTGGGTCGGTGTAGTGCGCGCCAAGCTGGCTGCGCATATCGGGGTTGAGGCCGCGCTCGAACAAGGTGCCCAGAATGGCAGGCTCAATCTGGCTCCAATCCATGCGTGCGGCTTCGAGCAGGCTCACCACATCGGCGGTCTGCAGCGCGGGGACTTCGATCTTCTCGAAGAGCCCGCCGTTGAACCACGGGATATCCAGCATGGCGAAGTCGCCGCCGCCCTGCATGGCGGAAAAGAGATCGCTCAGGCGCTTCTGCGCCTTGGCGCCATCCGGGTTGGAGCGGTCGAGCACGGTTTCGAACAGCTTTTCGGGCAAGAGCCGGGCATCCTCGGCAAACATGCAGAACACGCACTGGATGAGGAAGTGCGCGACCGTGTGCGGCTCCAGACCCTTTTCGGTGAGCCTTTTCGCAATGTCGCCCATCCTGCCGGCGGCTTGCTCGGTGACGGCGAAGGTAGTGCGCGCGGGCTTGAAGCGCTCGGGCTCGGTAAAGAGCCACAGCAGCTTCTGCCGCATCTCGGGCTGCGTCAAGTCGGCCAGCGCAATGCGATGGACCTCGGACGGATGACCGGTGAAATGCGTGTGTATCTCGATGTTGCGCAGGTCGCTGACCACCAGCAGCGGCGGGTTATCCAGCGCCAGCGCGTAATTCATGAGCTGCTTGAGGGCCGCGTGCAGATCGCGACCCGGCGCCTTGTATTCCCACGCGAAGAAACCGCGCTTCCAGACATCCGCCCAGCCCTGGCCGCCCTGCGTCTTGGCACCGCGTTCAAAGCAGTAGTTTTCCGCATCGCGCGGCTTTTCAACGCCCAGCAGTTCGCATAGATCGTTGAAATGCTGCTGCGCGCCGGCGCGCTCGGTGATGTCGTTATCGGCCCAATGGGCGATGAAGGCTTGAGGGGTCATGGATGTTTTTTTATTCGGTTTTTTATTTCCAGGCCGCCAGGAACTCCTGCCAATGGCTGCCCGAATAGCCTGTGAGTGTCTCCCTGACGAGAGCGATTTCCCGCTGGTAGGCCTCGGCATTCAGCAATCCGCGCATGTGCTGGAAGCGCAGGAAGACGAGATAGGTATTGGCCACATCGGTTTCACAGTAAT
>DASTRT010000269.1:0-3094 GCA_035761085.1 Methylophilaceae bacterium | reverse complement strand
CGCCCCCGTTGCTGCTCAACGTCAACGTGCCGGATATTCCCTATGAAGAGCTGCGCGGCATGTCCGTGACCCGCCTGGGCAAGCGCCACAAGGCCGAGCCGGTCATCAAGTCAACCACGCCGCGCGGAGAAACCGTTTATTGGGTAGGAGCCGCCGGCAGTGCGCAGGATGCTGGTCCCGGCACCGATTTTTATGCAGTGGAAAACCAACAGGTATCGATCACGCCCATGCAGATCGACCTCACGCAGTACAAGCAGCTGGACGCCGTGCAGGCCTGGCTGCAATCGGGGACTGAGACAACAATAAACGCAGAAGGATAATTGCGGAATCATGAGTATTACAAAGCCGGGGAGCGGAATCGGCATGACCTCGCAGCGCACGCGCGAGCGCATGCTGGGTCGTTTGCGTGAACAGGGGATCAAGGACGAAGTCACGCTGGCGGCAATGGGAGCCGTGCCGCGCCATGAGTTCGTCGATGAGGCCATTGCCTCCCGCGCTTATGAGGATGTTTCGCTGCCCATCGGCTACGGCCAGACCATTTCCCAGCCCTACACGGTGGCACGCATGACGGAAATCCTGCGCAATGGCAGACCGCTATCCAAGGTGCTGGAAATTGGCACCGGCTGCGGTTACCAGACCGCTGTGCTGTCCAAGGTGGCCAAGGAAGTCTACTCGCTGGAACGCATCAGCCCGCTGGTACTCAAGGCACGCAATCATCTGCGCAAGCTCAAGCTCGCCAACATCAAGCTCAAGCACGCCGACGGTACTGTTGGATTACATGATTTCGCGCCGTTCGACGGCATCATGGTTACCGCCGGTGCCACGCACGTACCGCAGGATCTGCTGGAGCAGCTCGCTGTGGGCGGACGCATGGTGATCCCCATTGGCACCGACACGCAATCGCTGCACCTCATCGAGCATATCAAGACGCCTTCGGGCTCCGAATTTCATCAAACCCGGCTGGAGGCAGTAAAATTTGTCCCTTTGCTGGGGGGAACCAGCTAATGAACAAAACAAAATACGCCTGGCTGCTGTGCCTGACCCTTGCGGCCTGCGCCTCCGACCACCCGGCTCCGGTCATCGACCGTCTGCCTACCGCCAAATCGACACCCGCAAAACCCGCCCCTAAAACCGCCAAGGCAAAGAGCGCCACGCCGGCCAAGGGCAAGGACACGCGGCCTGACAGCTACATCGTCAAGAAGGGTGACACGCTTTACAGTATCGGCCTCGAATTCGGCTACGACTATCGCGACATCGCCCAGGCCAACCACATTTCCCCACCCTATCCTTTGTATGTCGGTCAGAAGCTGGATTTCCGCAGCCTGAAGTCAGGCGAAACCAAGACCGTGATGGCGGAAAAACCTGCTACTGCAGCAGCCACGACAGAGGGCGATGTCGTCATCCGGCCTCTCAGCACTCCAGGCAGCGTAGCTCCAGCAACTGCCCAGCCCGAGGTGCAGGCAACACCCTTGCCAGCGCCGGCTCCGCTGATTACCGGGCCCAAGGCCATCCGCCAACCCTACAGCCTGGAAGCGCTGAACGCTCCTCCACCAACGGAAGCGCCGCAATCTGCCGCCACGCCCGCGCCTGATGCAACGAAACCGGTAGAAACGGCGAAGCCGGCGGAAAACGCCACACCACCCGCCGACAATAATGCCGCACCAGCAGCCGCAGCCGCTGAAGCCAGCGACTGGGCCTGGCCGGCGCAGGGCAAGGTCATCAAGGGCTTCAGTGAAAGCGGCACTGCCCGGGGTATCGACATTGCCGGCAAAATGGGCGAGCCCGTCACCGCAGCCGGCCCCGGCAAGGTCATCTACAGTGGTGAAGACCTGCGCGGCTACGGCAAGCTGGTCATCATCAAGCACGACTCCACCTTCCTCTCGGTCTATGCGCACAACAGCAAGATTCTGGTGAAGGAAGGCCAGCAGGTGGCCAAGGGACAAAAGATCGCCGAAATGGGCAATACCGATACGGATCAGGTTAAACTCCACTTCGAGATTCGCCAGCAGGGCAAGTCGGTGGATCCCATGAAGTTCCTGCCCGGCAACTCGGGCTAACATCGCAAGCTACCAAGGGGTGCCGCCATGGCTGACCGCAGCAAGAACAAACCGGATTCCCTGCTCAATACACTCATTGCCGTGGGCCGTTTCGGGCTCATGTTCATCGGGCTCATCGGCATCGCCGTGCAGATTTTTCAGGATAACGGCTGGCTCAAACAGCTTATCGCCAAAGCCTTCGCCTCTCCCAGCGCCCTGCTCATCATTCCGGTCGTCATTGGTGTCTTCTATGTGCTGGACAAGATCATCAGCAATGCCGCGGGCACTCCCTCCCACAAAGGCGACATCCCGCTCTACATCATGATGGCGATTGGGGCGTTTTTTCTGTACCGCCTGATTACGGTGGGGTCGTTCTAATTCAAAGGCTGAAGTTCTATGGCAAGATCGACCGATACCCGAGAAGAACTCTTATTGTTATATCAGATAACTGTTGCCGATCTAAGCTACTTCAAGACGCAGCAGTGGTCTGTTACAAACTATGCACTGTTAATTTTTACGGCGTTGGTTGGAGTAGCTCAGCTTCTGAAACCATTATCTTCTAATGAGCATTGGTTTTTAAGCGCTGTTGCAGTTGCAGGAATGGCATTCGCCCTTGTGATTCTTTCAAAGCTGCAAAAATCAATTTCAGTTCGCCAATCTCGCTTAGCTGCAACTCGAGATAATTTCAGTGATTCCTTCAAGCAAGCTTGGGCTGCGGAAGTTAAAGGTCACGAATACATTCATTCAATTTTCTTCTTAAGTGCTACCGTTATCATTGGCGGCATCTTGGCTATTTGGCTTGTCGGTTTTCGTATTTAATCAATGGATAGCCCCGCACTTGAACAAGTCGAAAGCATGTCCGGCCCGGCCCTTCTTGAGTTTGGCGCCGAGTGGTGCGGCTACTGCCAAACCGCACAGCCGCTAATCAAAGCTGCGTTGGCGAAGCATCCAAACATCCGGTACATCAAAATCGAGGACGGCAAAGGCAAGCGTCTGGGACGGCAATTCGGGGTAAAGCTGTGGCCCAGCCTGATTTTCCTCAAGGACGGAAAGGAAGT
>DASTRT010000268.1:0-8316 GCA_035761085.1 Methylophilaceae bacterium | reverse complement strand
GACGCCAATGCGCTTCTTGCCTTGGGTCCAGGCAAGATCGAGATGGCTGGCATCGTCCACCATGTAAGCTTCGATGCCCTGGTTCTGCGCTACCTCGCGCAGCCGGTTCGAGTTCGAGCTGTTGGGTGAGCCTACGATAATGACGAGGTCGCAATCTCGCGCCATGATTTTGACCGCATCCTGGCGGTTTTGCGTGGCATAGCAGATGGAATCGCTGCGCGGCGCGAGAATATCCGGGAAACGCCCTTTGAGTGCATCCACTACCCGCGCGGCATCATCGATCGATAACGTCGTCTGGGTGACATAGGCGAGTTTGGCAGGGTTCCGAACCTGCAGCTCTGCGACATCTTCCGGATCTTCCACCAGATAGATGCCCTGCTGGCACTGCCCCATGGTGCCCTCGACCTCCGGATGCCCGCGGTGGCCGATCATGATGACCTCGTAGCCTTTGTCCTGCATGCGGGCTACTTCCAGATGCACCTTGGTCACCAGCGGACAGGTGGCGTCGAATACCTGCAATCCGCGCGCTTCGGCCTCGGCGCGAACTTTCAGCGACACGCCGTGCGCGCTGAAAATGACCGTGTTACCGGCCGGGACCTCGTCCAGCTCCTCGACGAAAATCGCGCCCTTGCGCTTCAGTTCATCCACCACAAACTTGTTGTGAACCACTTCATGGCGCACGTAAATGGGCGCGCCGAATTTTTCCAGGGCCTGTTCCACGATGATAATGGCGCGATCCACACCGGCGCAGAAGCCACGCGGATTGGCGAGTAATATTTCCATCCAAGATTCTCTTAAGGTTAACTGCCCAGCCAGTGGGCAAAGGTGAGCAACAGCAGGATTCCCAGCAGCAGCACGAGTACGCGCCAGATGAGACCGATGGCACTTTGCAGGTAATCAGCATCGGCTTCGTCTCCTAAACCGAGCTCAGGGCGAAATTGTAAAACACCGCGATTCGATAATGGTTCCCCAAGTCGCGTACCGAGTGCTCCGGCCCCGCTCGCCAGCACGATGCCAAGGTCCTTGTCGGGCCAGGTTTGCGCCTGCATACGCCAGCAGTATACCGCATCCTCAAAATCGCCCACGATGGCGAAACTGCTGGCTGTGAGACGTGACGGCAACCAGTCTAGCCAGCCGAATATGCGCCGGGCGAAATGATTGAATTCATTATCCTGCCTCGGCTGCCAACTGAGCTTGAGAAGGTGGGACATGCGGTAGAGGCAGGCCCCACCCGGTCCCAGCAGAA
Organism: Methylophilaceae bacterium; assembly: GCA_035761085.1. Lineage (GTDB taxonomy): Bacteria > Pseudomonadota > Gammaproteobacteria > Burkholderiales > Methylophilaceae > DASTRT01. The sequence continues at coordinate 7,070 of DASTRT010000268.1, read as the reverse complement.
TGAACCAGAGGATAGGGGCGAACAATCCATGGTGGGCATGTCTCAACGTGGATTCGATGCCGAGCCGTGCCAGCTCGGAAGCACTGTAGTTGTCTGTTTCGTCGTCTTCCCACTTGGCATAGATTTCACGCGCGGCTGACAGGTTTTCATTGCGCAGGGCAGTCACGATCTTTTCCGCAGGCCTGCCGAAACGATTGAAGCGCAGCACCAGATAGAGAATGGCAAAGCTGAACAGCAGCCCCAGAACGGTGTTGAATTCATAGAGAGCATAGTAGGCGGCGCCGACCAGCAGTGCGGGCAGCAAGGCGCCCAGGATCCATGCAATGATCCCATGTTGCCGCTTGCTGCCGTTGAAATTGTGCTCCAGCCAGTTGGCATATGGGGTGAACAGTGATTGCAGCAGGTCGGGCTTGCGATGCGGCCAGTAATAGCTGAGGGTCAAAGCACCCAGCAATGCGAGGAATTTCATGACGTGATCCTGTTTTTTCGCATAGGACTCATTGAATAAGATCAACGGTTCAAACGATACCATAATCCCCGGCATTTGCCGTATTCCTCAGCTCAGCCTAACCCCCGGCTCAGCCTTACTTTCCAGACTTCCAGTATAATTCCGGCTTTGCCAGCTTGAAGCCAACATGAAAAACACCGCCACCTTGCTGATCAATTGTCCGGACCGCAAAGGTCTGGTCGCAGCCATTGCGGATTTTCTTTACCAGCACAATGCCAACATCCTGCACGCCGACCAGCATCAGGATGCGGAAAACCAGCTTTTCCTGATGCGTGTGGAATGGGACCTGAACGGTTTCGCCATCGCGCCGCAGGATTTCGCAAAGCATTTTGCACCTGTAGCCGAACGCTTCGGCATGGACTGGCAGCTCAAGCTTTCCCAGAAGCGGCCGCGCCTGGCGATCATGGTGTCGCAGTACGATCACTGCCTGGTGGACCTGCTGTATCGGCACCAGAGCGGCGAACTCGCCTGCGATATCCCGCTGATCATCAGTAATCACCTCGATGCCCAGCGTCTGGCCGAATTCCACGGCATCCCGTTCCACTACATTCCGGTCAGCAAGGACACCAAGGCTGAAGCCGAAGCGCAGCAATTCGCGCTGTTCGACGAACACGGCATCGATCTCATCGTTCTGGCCCGCTACATGCAGATTCTTTCACCGGAATTCGTGAAGCGCTATCCCGAGCGTATCATCAATATCCATCACTCATTCCTGCCGGCATTTATCGGCGCGCGGCCCTATCACCGGGCGCATGAACGCGGAGTGAAGCTGATCGGCGCGACCAGCCATTACGTGACGGAAGTGCTGGATGAGGGTCCGATCATCGAGCAGGATATTGCGCGCATCTCTCATCGCGACCAGGTGGAAGACCTGATTCAGAAGGGTCGCGACCTGGAGCGCATCGTGCTGTCACGCGCAGTGCGCTGGCATATCGAAAACCGCATCCTGCTGTACGCCAACAAGACGGTCATTTTCGACTAAGGCAGCGTCTTCTCCAGAGCGAAGAGCTGTTCGACGGTTTCGCGCGCACGAATGAGATGGCACTGGGTGCCGTCCACCATGACTTCTGCGGCTCGCGGTCGGGTGTTGTAGTTGGAGCTCATGCTCATGCCGTAGGCGCCCGCCGATAGCACAGCCAACAAATCCCCTTGCCTGATTGACAGTTTGCGGTCGTGGCCGAGGAAATCTCCACTTTCGCAAACCGGCCCAACCACTTCATAGACCTGCGCCAGTGCATCTGACGATTTCACAGGCAGAATCTCGTGGTAGGCATCGTACAGCGCGGGTCGCATGAGGTCGTTCATGGCAGCATCGACAATGGCGAAATTCTTGGTTTCGCCATGTTTCAGATACTCCACTCGCGTCAGTAAGGCGCCGGCATTGCCGACGATTGCGCGGCCCGGTTCCATGATGAGCTTTACCTTGCGATTGCCCAGTTTTTTCAGGATGGCATCCGCATAGGCTCCAAAGTCAGGTGGCGTTTCATCGCTGTAGCGAATGCCGATGCCGCCCCCGATATCCATGTGGCTGATGTGGATGCCCTGATCAGCCAAGGCATCGACCAGAGCCAGGATGCGGTCGAAGGCATCGAGAAACGGCGACAGCTCGGTGAGTTGCGAACCGATGTGACAATCGACGCCATGCACTTCGAGGTGAGGCATAGCCGCCGCTTTGCGGTAAAGCGCTAATGCTTCTTCGTAAGCCACACCGAACTTGTTGTCGCGCAGCCCAGTAGAGATATATGGATGGGTTTTGGCGTCCACGTTCGGGTTTACCCGCAGGGAGACTGGAGCCTTTTTCCCCAGGTCGCCGGCGACGAAATTCAGCCGTTCCAGTTCGGCGCTTGATTCCACATTGAAGCAGAGGATGCCGGCCTGCAATGCCGCGCGCATTTCCGCTTCTGTCTTGCCAACGCCGGAAAATACCACCTTGCCCGGGTCGCCACCGGCGGCAATCACCCGTGCCAGCTCCCCGCCCGAAACTATGTCAAACCCAGCCCCCGCTCTAGCCAGCAAGCCAAGGATGGCAAGGCTGGGGTTGGCCTTCACGGCATAGCAGGTCAGGTGATTGATTCCCACAAACCCCGCTTCAAATTGCCCAAAACAATCTGTCAGAGCTTTGCGGGAATACACGTAGCAGGGAGTGCAAAATTGGGTGGCAATGTCCGCGACGGCTACATCTTCGATACGTAGCTCGCCATTTTGGTATACGAATGGATTCACGAGGTTTGAATAATTTAAGGAGCAGGATTGGGGGCGGCCGGCTGCGGGTATTGCCTTTCCGGAATGTACAGCTCGCCTTTGGTACCGCATGCGGTCACGAAGAGGCAAACAAGCAGGCACAAAATGAGTTTTCGCATGAAACGCTCGCTGTAAGGTTGTGAATTATTTTAACATAAGGCCGAGCCTGGCCAGGCCTTTGCTCAATAACCGTTTATGACCACAAAGCTGCCAGTCATCGGTTTATTCTAGACCTTGATTTTCAGGGTTGGCATGATTCATTCATCAAAAAGGGGCGAATATGTATTCCTCAAAAACAGCACAAGGCTTCACATTGATCGAGTTGATGGTCACGGTTGCCATTATTGCAATCCTGGCTTCAATAGCCTTGCCCAGCTATAAGTCATATGTTGTTCGCGGCAAGATAGCCGAAGCAACCTCTGAATTGTCGAAATGGCGGAATTCAGTTGAGCGCTATTACCAGGACAATCGTAATTTCACGGATGTGTGCAGCAACACTGGTCCTACCGGCACAAAATATTTCACCTATAGCTGCGTTTCCACTGCGCAGACTTATACATTGACAGCAACTGGAGTTGGGAGCGAGGGTATGAACGGATATGTTTATACCGTGAATCAGGACAATACCAAGGCCACGACGATGTTTGATAATGAAGCCGTTACGGCCAGTTGCTGGTGGATCAAGAAAGGCAGTTGTTAATGAAAGGCATGGGAAGCCGAGGGTTTACCCTGGTAGATCTCATGATAGCCATCGTCATAGGTTCTATCTTGGCGGCGGTTGCTATCCCGCAGTTTAAGGCTTTCCTTTTGAATATGCAGATTCGTACAGCGACTGAGGCTATTAACAACGGCCTCCAATTAGCCAAGGGCGAAGCTGTGAGGCGCAATACCAATGTGCGTTTTGTGCTTGGTTCAGGTACTAGCTGGTCGGTGGGGTGTGATGTGGCTCAGGCTGACAATGATGGGGATGGGGTGGAAGATTGCCCCACTACGATTCAATCCAGAGCGACAAGTGAGGGTTCTGCTTCTACCGTACTGACTACCAATCCTTCGGGAGCGACTATCGTCACCTTCAATGGATTTGGCCGAGTCGTAGCAAACAGCGACGGCACCGCATCAATTACTCAATTTGATATTGATGTCCCTACCAGTCTGCTTGCTGCAGAGATAAGCAAGAATCTCCGTATTCTCGTAAGCGGTGGGACCATTCGGGTTTGCGACCCCAATAACGCAATAGCTGGAGATGCCCGCGCATGTTGAGTAAGCCTATGCAAGCAGGGAATCAGCAGGGTTCGGTTCTGCTTGAAGCCTTGATCGCGATCCTGATTTTTTCAATGGGGATACTTGCGATTGTCGGACTGCAAGCGGCAGCCATTAAAACCGTCTCCGATTCGCAATACCGTCTCGAAGCAAGTTTTCTTGCGAACCGCCTGGTTGCGCAAATGTGGACCGACAAATCGAATATAACCAACTACGCCATTCCTGGAGCCAGCGCCACTAATGCAGCCGACTGGCTCGATGATGTAGAAACCGCCTTGCCTGGGGCTGCCGACCATGCGCCTACTGTAAGTATTTCTGGAAATGCGACCGATGGTTATACCGTAACAATGCAGATCAATTGGCAGCCTGCGGGAGAAAATTCACCGCACAATTTCAAAACCATTGCCTACATCAATACGAATTAGGGCAGAGATGAACGCTACTCAACAAAATGGCTTCAGCCTGATCGAAATTATGGTCGGCATGGTAATTGGGCTCTTAGGCATGATCGTAATCATGCAAGTGTTTGCTGTATCGGAGTCAGGCAAGCAAACCACTACCAGCGGCGGGGACGCTCAGCAAAAAGCTGCGTTATCCCTGAATACCATAGAGCATGATTTGCGCATGGCGGGTTATGGCATCAACGCCTCATCAGCATTGATGGGTTGCAAGATTAATGGATATAACGCAACCAGAACTCCTCAGACTTTTGACTTCGTGCTTGCACCCGTAGTCATTACGCAAGGTACCGGTAATTTGCCGGATATCATTACTATCACTTACAGCAGTTCTTCAGTGGTTAATTCTCCTGCCAGCATCACTCAGAATATGCCGAGTCCGTCCTCCGCCTACAAGGTGAATAATCGCTATGGCTTCACTCCTGGAGATCTCATTGTTATAGCCGAATCAGGTAAGGACTGTACACTTGGCCAAGTAACTGACACGCCCGGGGGCGGGCAAAGTGATAACGTAATTCACAACAGCGGCAACTATACAAACTCGGATGGCAATAATGTCCCTGCCGACTATAACAAGCCGGGCGGTGTCAGTAGCATCAATTACACAACTTCTGCCAAGCTTTATAACTTGGGTCCATTGCCCATCAACAATGTGTATTCCATCTCCAGTAGCTCACTCAATCTGATGTCAAATTTGACTGCTGCCAACGAGACCATTTCCGACAATATTGTGGACCTACAGGCGCAGTATGGCATTGACACGGATGGGGATGGCGAGGTCAACGAGTACCGTAATTCTGCGGATCTGGATGGAGATGGCACAACAACGGGCCTCGAATATAGCAAGGTATTGTCTGTACGGTTTGGCCTGATAGCGCGCAGTACAAAACGGGAGCCTAGCTGCGATGTCACGACAAGTGTGCCGACTTGGGCAGGCGGCTCATTCAACAACATTACTGCAAACGCCGATTGGCAATGCTACAGGTATCGTGTTTTCGAAACCACGACGATGTTGCGTAACATGTTATGGACCCCGTCATGATGAAAAAACAGCAAGGAATAGTACTGCTGATATCTCTAATTATCTTAATAGCCATGACTCTGGCTGGTATTGCCATGGTGCGCTCTATAGATACCGGCAACATTATCTCGGGAAATCTGGCATTCAAACAGTCTTCTCTGGCAGCCGCAGACCGCGGCATTCAGGAAGCCTTCGTCTGGCTCAATAACAATCGTACAGTTCTTGCCAATAGTGATCTGAGCAACGGCTACTTTTCCTCTATCTCGGGCGATTTTACAGGCTTTGGCGATACGGATTGGGACAATGCTAAATCGGTTGGAGCCGCAGATGCAGCGGGTAATTCTGTCGAATATGTAATCCATCGACTTTGTACCCAACCTGACACGGAATACAACGGCAGTAATGCAGGGGTAGCTAATGAATGCTCCACATCAGAAGCAAGCAGTCCAGCTTCAAATGCTTCAGTGGGAAGTAGCGCCCAAGTGGGGGCTTCGGTGTATAACACCAGCCCCATGGTGTACTACAGGATTACTGCTCGAGTGAAAGGTCCCAGAAACACAACGAGTATCACCCAGGCAACTGTACTGATACCGATTTGATGGAAGTATTGCGGAGGCGGTCATGAGAACAACCAAATTTGAACAACAGGGCAGACTTTTAAGACAACTTCTTGTGTTTACCGTGCTATGGATGAGTGCAACTGCTTCCGCAGCACTCACTGACTTGGCAGATACTCCTCTGTCCACGGATTCAGGCTCATCCGTTCGGCCCAATATGATGTTTATTCTTGATAACTCGGGCAGCATGGATTTTAGCTATATGCCTGATTACGTTGGGTATTATAGAGGCGGATATGAGAATAAATGCCGGAGCAATGCGACCTCGATGCGGCAGTGCTATGGCACAAAAGATGACGGCGGAGCATTGACGGAAGGGGGGGACCCTCCTGTTTATAGCTATTTCTTCAATACGATTTATTACAACCCGAATATCTTGTATTCACCCCCTGTTAACCCATGCAATACGGCTCAGACTCTGGCTGCCATGTCTGACCCCACCGCAGTAAGGGTCAAGGGGCACCAAATCGATGGCTCCTGTAATCAAACGTCTTCGACGGTGAACATAAAAAACTACTTTCCAGAAAGAGTTTATTGTAAGAGCTCTGGCTCAAGCGTCACAGGAAGTAATTGCAAAAGGAACGGTATTGATGCAAGCAATACTTTTACTGGTGATTATGACTATCCAGACGGTACATATAGCTATCCCAAAACTTTAGATAGTAATCCCCATTACTTTTTGATATCGCCGCTTGAGTATTGCGCTGATAGCGACCTCATGAACTGTAGTGCAGCGACTGCCGCGACATCGAGCAAACCAGTGCCGGCCTATGTAAGATTTTGTAATTCCGCTAGTGCCGCCTTGAGTGCTCCCGGTAGCAGTAGCGCCAATGGTACAAATAATAGTGAGTGCCAGGCCAGGTATACGAGCACGTTCCAGTATGCGAGGTACGGCAAGTTCACGCGCGTCGATATCGTTTCCAGCAATAACAGTTATCCAAAATCAGTGGCGCGAACAGATTGCG
>DASTRT010000267.1:0-8751 GCA_035761085.1 Methylophilaceae bacterium | reverse complement strand
CAGCAATATCTGGATAGCCGACTTCACCTGGAAGTGGGCACCGAACGGCAATCCCGACCGTACCAACTTCAAGCTGCAGGCGGAATACCTCAACCGGCAGGAATCGGGCAACCTGGTTTACGACATCGATTCGACCAACAGCACATCGAGTTACCACGCCAATCAGTCCGGCTGGTATGTGCAGGGGATTTATCAGTTCCGCCCCTATTGGCGTACAGGGGTGAGATATGACCAGCTCAACGCCGGCAATGTCGATTACGGCAGCAACAGCGGCAGCCTGACAGCCGGCGATTACGACCCCAGCCGTATCAGCTGGATGCTGGATTATAGTCCCAGTGAATTCAGTCGCTTGCGCCTGCAACTGGCGCAGGACAAATCACGCCAGGACGCGACCGACAACCAGGTGTTCGTGCAGTACATCATGAGCCTGGGTTCCCATGGTGCACATAAATTCTAGCGACTCAGCTAAAGGAAACAATATGAAAACACTGATTCAATCCATGCTGGCAGTGCTGTTGTTACTGAGCATCCAGACTGCCCAGGCTGCACTCAAGGTATTTGCCTGTGAACCCGAGTGGGGGGCGCTGGCGCAGGAAATAGGCGGTGACAAGGTATCCATTTACACGGCAACGCAAGCCCTGCAGGACGTGCACCACGTCCAGGCGCGGCCTAGCCTGCTGGCAAAAATGCGGACCGCCGACCTCGTGGTCTGCACAGGCGCCGAGCTAGAAATCGGTTGGCTGCCTTTGCTGTTGCAGCAAGCCGGCAATCCGAAGGTGCAGCCGGGACAGCCCGGCTATTTCGAAGCTGCTGCCTACGTACCACTGCTGGAAGTGCCGAAACGGCTGGACCGTGCCGATGGCGACGTGCATCCGCAAGGTAATCCGCACATCCAGACCGACCCGCGCAATATTGGCAAAGTCGGCGATGCACTGGCTGCACGCCTGGTAGAGCTGGACAGCGCCAATGCCGCCTTTTATCAGGGCCGCCATCAGGATTTCGCGAAACGCTGGGAAGCTGCAATCAAGCAGTGGGAAGCGCAGGCCGTTCCGCTTAAAGGGGTAGCGATCGTGGTGCAGCACAAAGGCTTCCCCTATATCGAAAACTGGCTCGGGCTGCACGAGGTAGCGGAGCTGGAACCCAAGCCAGGCGTGGAACCCACCAGTGCGCATCTGACCGAAGTGCTGGGCCAACTGCAACGGCAGCCGGCCAGGATGATCGTACGAGCTGCCTACAATGATGATCGTGCGGCGCAGTGGCTGGCGCAAAGGGCGAAAATCCCTGTGGTCGTATTGCCTTATACCGTCGGTGGAAGCAATAAGGCCAAGGATTTGTTCGGCCTGTTCGACGACAGCGTGCAACGCCTGCTGGAGGCGCTCAAATGAACTTTGATGCCCTGAACATTTCCATTCTGGGCCCGGCCCTGCTGGCTGGACTACTGGTGCTGGCCACCCATGTGCCGCTGGGCCAGCAGGTATTGCAGCGTGGCATTGTCTTCATCGATCTGGCAGTAGCGCAGATTGCCGCGCTCGGCGTCATCGCTGCGGATTTCCTGGGCTGGCAACCACAGGGGATAGCCGTGCAAGGGGCGGCCGTCGGTGCTGCGCTACTTGGCGCACTGGTACTGACCTGGACGGAGAAACACTGGCCCGACGTGCAGGAAGCCCTGATCGGGGCTGGCTTTGTGCTGGCCGCCAGTGCGGGCATCATGCTCCTATCCAACAACCCGCATGGCGGCGAACATCTCAAGGATTTGCTGGCAGGCCAGATCTTGTGGGTCAGTTATGGCCAGCTTTGGCCTGTAGCCCTGCTGACTGCCCTTATCCTGGGCATCTGGTTCGGCATGCGGCAACGCTTGAGCCGCACAGGCTTTTATCTGCTGTTCGCCTTGGCCGTGACGATGTCCGTGCAACTGGTCGGGGTGTACCTGGTATTTTCCAGCCTCATCATGCCTGCCCTGGCAGTGCGTAAGTGGCCTCAACACCTGCGCCTCAAGGGCGGATACTGCATAGGTGGCCTGGCTTACCTCGGAGGACTGGCGCTCTCCGCTGTCTTCGATTTGCCGTCAGGCGCTGTCATCGTCTGGTGCCTGGCAGGGGCCGGCGTGGTCGCCAATCTTGGCCGCTTGCGCTATCATTCCTGGATTGAGAATCAGGAGTAGCAACATGGCAAGGATGGTGAATTGCGTAAAACTCGGGCATGAAGCAGAAGGCCTGGATTTTCCACCTTATCCCGGCGAGCTGGGCAAGCGGATATACGAGAATGTTTCGAAGGAAGCCTGGGCCGGCTGGCTCAAGCATCAGACCATGCTGGTCAACGAGAACCGCTTGAGTCTGGCGGATCCGCAGGCGCGCAAATACCTTTCGCAGCAGACGGAAGCCTATTTCTTCGGACCGGGAGCTGACCAGGCTTCCGGCTACGTCCCGCCGAAACCCTGATCCCGTTGGGATAACCCCGCGTCAGGACTGGAGCGTTTCGCGCTCCATCTCCTGCACGCTGGTATGGCGTACGTCCTTGCCCTTGACCATGTAAATCACGTACTCGGCGATATTCTTGGAGTGATCGCCGATGCGCTCGATGGCCTTGGCCACGAACAGCACTTCCAGTGACATGGAAATGGTGCGTGGATCTTCCAGCATGTGGGTGATGAGCTGACGGGTGGCAGCACGGAACTGCTCATCGACCTGCTCGTCTTGCCGCGCGACGTCAACCGTCTTGCTGACATCCAACCGGGCAAAAGCATCCAGTGCCGTACGCAGCATGTCGCGCACCAAGCCAACCATGGTCTTGATCTCGGCAAACCGCGGCGTATACATGCGGTCCGATTCGTAGATTTTCTGCGCCACGCGCGCGATCTTGGTCGCTTCGTCACCGATGCGCTCCAAGTCGGTAATGGTCTTGACCACCATCATGATCATGCGCAGATCACCCGCAGCAGGCTGCCGGCGGGCGATGATGTGGCTGCAGTCCTCATCGATCTGGACTTCCAGTGCATTGACACGATGATCGTTGGAAACCACGCTTTCCGCCATGGCGGTGTTGGCATTCACCAAAGCGTCGAGCGCATTGACGATCTGCTGCTCCACCAGCCCGCCCATCTGCAGCACCTTGGCACGCACAGATTCGAGCTCGGCATCGTACTGCTTAAGGGTATGTTCTTGCATAAGGCTTCCTCTGATCTCGTCGTAACGGTTAACTCTACAATTTACCGTTCAATTATGACAATTTCATGTATTTGCGATTCGGCTAGCGCTTGTAAGTCTCAACACCATTCTGCGTGGACAGCAGCAGAATGTCGGCCGGACGCGCGGCGAACAAGCCATTGGTAACGACACCGACGATCTGGTTGATGCGAGCTTCCGTCGCCACCGGATCCAGGATCTCCAGGTTGGCCACGTCGAGGATGACGTTACCGTTATCGGTGACGAAACCCTCACGCAGCTTGGGCTGGCCGCCCAGCCTCGTCAGTTCGCGGGCCACGTGGCTACGCGCCATGGGGATGACTTCCACCGGCAGCGGGAATTTGCCGAGCAGCGGCACCTTCTTGCTGGCGTCGCAGATGCAGATGAATTTCTGCGCTACGGCGGCCACGATCTTTTCACGCGTCAGTGCGCCACCACCACCCTTGAGCATGTGGAAGTGCTCGGTGATTTCGTCCGCACCGTCGACATAGATTTCCAAATCGGCCGGACTCACGTTGTTGAGGTCCAGCACCTCGATGCCGGCACTGCGCAGACGCTGCGCCGTGCCTTCGGAGCTGGCGACTGCGCCGTCGATCTTAGCCTTGACCTTGGCCAGTTCCTCGATGAAATAGTTGGCGGTGGAACCCGTGCCCACGCCGATGATGCCGCCACGAACGTATTCCACGGCGGCCCGTGCTACCTGTTTCTTCAATTCGTCCTGTGTTAGTGCCATTTTTACTTCTGCTCCTGTGTTTTCTTTATAATCGTGTGCAACTTCGAATCATACCGCAGTTTTTTGATCACCCACCGCTACATGAAAAACGATTACGTAGAAAAAATCCTCAACGCAAAGGTGTACGACGTCGCCCGCAAAACACCGCTGGAATTCGAACCCACGCTGTCTTCGCGCCTGGGCAATCGCATCCTGCTCAAGCGCGAGGACATGCAGCCGGTGTTTTCCTTCAAACTGCGCGGCGCCTACAACAAGATGATGCACCTGCCGAGGGAGGCACTGGAGCGCGGCGTGATCGCCGCCTCCGCCGGCAACCATGCCCAGGGCGTGGCGCTGGCGGCGCAAAAACTGGGCTGCCGCGCAGTCATCGTCATGCCGACTACGACCCCGCAAATCAAGATAGACGCTGTCCGCAGCCGAGGCTCCGATGTCGTGCTGTTCGGCGATTCCTATTCCGATGCCTATGTGCACGCGCTCGAACTTGAGCAATCCCACAACCTGACCTTCGTCCACCCCTATGATGACCCGGATGTCATTGCCGGCCAGGGCACCATTGCCGTGGAAATTTTGCAGGACCACCCCGAGCCCATCCACGCCATCTTCTGCTGTGTTGGCGGCGGCGGACTCATTTCCGGCGTGGCCGCTTATATCAAGCAGATCCGCCCGGAAATCAGGATCATCGGCGTGGAAGCCGAAGACGCCGATGCCATGGCGCAGTCGCTGCAGGCTGGCAAACGGGTGATGCTCGACCAGGTCGGCCTGTTCGCTGACGGCGCTGCGGTCAAGCAGGTCGGGGTGGAAACTTTGCGCCTGTGCCAGGAATACGTGGACGAGATGATCCTGGTGGATAACGACGCCATCTGCGCCGCCATCAAGGATGTGTTCGAGGATACACGGTCCATCCTCGAGCCCGCCGGCGCGCTCTCCGTGGCCGGCATCAAGGAATACATCAAGCGCCACAACATCCGGGGAGAGACGCTGATCGGTGTCGCTTCCGGCGCCAATATCAACTTCGATCGCCTGCGCTTTGTCGCGGAGAGAGCTGAAATCGGCGAACGGCGCGAGGCCGTTCTGGCAGTGACGATTCCAGAGCAGCCCGGCTCATTCAAGAAATTCTGCCGGCTACTGGGTGACCGCAACATCACGGAATTCAACTACCGCTATTCAGACCCTCGGGAAGCGCATATCTATGTTGGCATCACAGTGCACGACCCTAGTGAATCGGAACGGCTCGTCACCATGCTGGAATCCCATGGGCTGCCAGCGCTCGACCTGACCAACAACGAAGTAGCCAAGCTGCATCTGCGCCATCTGGTCGGCGGGCACGCGCCCCAGGCCGAACATGAGCAGGTCTATCGCTTCGAGTTTCCGGAAAAACCCGGCGCACTAATGAATTTTCTCGACAGCATGGGGCACGACTGGAACATCAGTCTGTTCCACTACCGCAACCATGGCGCGGATTACGGGCGGGTATTCGTCGGCCTGCAGGTGCCACCGGAGGAAGGCCGGGAATTCACGGGTTTTCTGGCCAACCTGGGATATCCCTATTGGGAAGAAACAGGTAATCCGGCCTATAAATTATTCCTGGGCTAGGCCTTCGGCTGGCTCATCGAAAATTCCGGTCGGATTGCCGTCCAGGCTGACACGGTTTTTCCTGCCCCAATATTCCTGCAGGCCTTCCGGCCCTTTCCCGATAGCCCAGTCGATGAGCTTGCCGCGCTCCCCCTTGTATTCATAAAAGGGCACACCCAGGCCGCAGGTTGTCTGCGCAAACTCGATATCCAGCACGAAAATCTGACGCGCTCCGGGCAGCATGGGCAGCCGCTCGGCATATCCCTGCCATTCGGTATCTCGCGGATGATAAACGCGTGCCTTACCGTAAAGTCTTAGCACGACAGGTCTACCCTCGAATGCGCAGAACATGATGGTCATGCGTCCGTCTTCCAGCACGTGCGCTGCCGTCTCGTTGCCGCTGCCGGTAACATTGAGCCAGGCTACTGTACTGGCATCCAGTACGCGTAGCGAGTCCATGCCCTTGGGAGAGAGATTGATGTGGCCGGTTGACGCCGTGGAAACAAAAAAGAGTTTCTGCTGATGGATGAATTCGATCAGCTCATCGGTAAGTTCGGGGAAACGCTGTGCCATGCTACAAAATCTCCATGATGAATTCCCATTCGCGGGGATCTACCGGCGTAATCGAAAGACGGTTGCCCTTCTGCAGGATACGCATATGGGCCAATTCCGGATAGCTGCGCAGTTCCTTGAGGCTCAGCAGCCGTGTCTTGCGTACCAGCTTGACGTCCACGTTCATCCAGCGCGGGTTTTCCGGCGTGGATTTGGGGTCGAAATACTTGTGCTTGGGGTCGAACTGGGTGCGGTCGGGATATGCCAGCTTGCTGATTTCCACGATGCCCGCGATGCCTGGCACTTCACAGTTGGAGTGGTAGAAAAAGGCCTGGTCGCCGAGTTTCATCTGGTCGCGCATGAAGTTGCGTGCCTGGTAGTTGCGAACGCCGTACCAGTCGATTGACTGGTTGGGGAGATTGGCTAGGTCGTCGATCGACACATCCGAAGGCTCGGATTTCATGAGCCAGTAGCGCATGGAAACTCCATCCTGTTAAATAATCTCTTATCATAACCCGATCAATCTGACCCAGAGGCAACCATGGCACGCAATGTACTCGGCACCACCCTCCAACCCTGCAGCCTCGACCCGCTGACCGGTTTTACCAGAACGGGCTGTTGTGAAACCGGGCCGGAAGACCTCGGCAGCCATACCGTTTGTGCCCAGGTGACCGAGGAATTCCTGGTGTTTTCTCGCATGGCAGGCAACGACCTCAGCACTCCACGACCCGAATTCGGCTTTGAGGGCTTGCAGCCAGGCGACCGTTGGTGCTTGTGTGCGGCTCGCTGGCAGGAAGCGGCGGAAGCCGGGGTGGCGCCGCCTGTGATTCTGGAGGCCACGCACGAAAACGCCCTGGAAATTGTCGATCTGGGTGACCTGGAATACCACGCGCTCAGATAGAAGGGATGTCCCCACAGTGCCGCCCAGGCCAGCATCCTGAACCATCAGGTTCAAGTGGTAACAGCCTTAACCGCATCAGGTACGCCCGCATTGGAGCGCGCTCACAACGATTAATCGACCGAAACCGATGCTATAGACTAGTTCAAGGAATATAAAGCCTGAACAACACCGCAGGGAACAAACGGTCCGGATGATATATCCGGGAAACTGATTGATCAGAACAGATTGTTTTGGTCGGCGACGACTGCGTCAATCTGTTCCTGCATTGAATTTATTCTACGCTTGAATTCCCCGATGTCAAAGCCGCCGCTGCGAGCGGTCAGCAGTTCGTGGGAAAGATTGAGTGCAGCCATGATGGCGATGCGCTCGACGCCGATGACCTTGCCGGTATCGCGGATCTCGCGCATCTTCTTGTCCAGGTAGTTGACCGCCGTAATCAGGCCTTCACGCTCCTCCTCGGAGCATGCCACCTTGAACTCGCGGCCCATGATATTGACGTCGACGCCGCTACTCATAAGGATTCCTTGCTCAGACCATCGGGCAGCCGATCAATCAGGGCCTCAAGGCGGGCGCTGGCCTGGGTCATGTTATCACGCAGCTGACGGGTGTCGTCCTGCGCCTGTGCCAGCTCCTGGCGCAATTGCACGTTTTCCTCGCGCAATGACTGACAGAGCGCAATAAGACGTGCGACCTTTTCTTCCAAGGCTTTCAAATCGGCATCCATGGCTGCCACTATAATTTGAAAATCTCTGTATGGTCAACTGTTAACGTGAATTTTTGAAAGTATTACAGCATGTTACGAAGAAAATTTTTTTGCGGGTCAAATCGTCCTTCACTTATAATCCGTTCACGTTGTCAGGTGCCCGCGCAGATTTCTCTGCAAAGGTGAAACGGGAAACAGGTGCGTTTGGATTTCAAAGTAGTGAGCCCAAACAATGCCTGTGCTGCCCCCGCAACGGTAAGCAAGTGTGGGTAACCACGATGCCACTGTGGCCCAAGGCCATGGGAAGGCGGTTATCAAGACTTGCGAGCCCGGAGACCGGCCTGCACAACCGACGTTGAAATACCGCGGGGTGACGGTTTGAGCGCTGGCCTTCAGAGCCCGGCTTCCTTTCTCTCTTCCTTCCCGGTATTTCCTGTTCAACCCGACATGCGGGGTCGCATGTTCCATGGGAAATACAATGAAAAAAACCGTTTTTGCAGCATTACTGCCCGCTATATTCGCCAATACTGCCTTCTCGGCAGAACCTGATACCCAAACCAAAGAGGTGCTGGTTACCGCCAACCGGTTCGAGCGCAAGGACACCGAAACCACCTACGCCTCGGAAATTCATACTGCCGCCGAGATCGAGGCCTCTGGTAGTGAATCGCTCTATGATTTTTTGCTACAGCACAGCTCGGTCAATGTATTGCCCAGCGCCGGTAACCGGGCTACGCCATTGCTCGATATGCGCGGCTATGGAGCAGAAGGCGGCTTCCAGAATATCGTCATCACGGTCGATGGGCAGCGGTTGAACAATATCGACCTGTCTTCGCAACTGATCGGCGCCATCCCCCTGAGCAATATCGATCGCATCGAAATCACCAAAGGCAGCGGATCTGTGCTCTATGGCGACGGTGCTGTGGCCGGCACCATCCAGATTCACACCAAATCCAGAACGGGAGTCACCGTGCGCGGATCAGCCGGCAATTATGGGAGCTTGTCCGGCTACGCCTCTGCCGGCATCGCGGAAGAATATTTTGACCTTTCCGCCAGCCTGGCGCATGACAGCAACGATGGCTACGGCAAGAAAGACATGACAGGCCACAAG
>DASTRT010000266.1:0-9528 GCA_035761085.1 Methylophilaceae bacterium | reverse complement strand
GACGCTGACGTCGACGGCGCCCACATTCGCACGCTGCTGCTGACCTTCTTCTACCGCCAGATGACCGAGCTTGTGGAAAAAGGCCATATCTACATCGCGCAGCCGCCTCTGTACAAAGTCAAGCAAGGCAAGGATGAGCGTTATCTCAAGGATCAGCACGAGCTGGATGAATACCTGCTGCAATCGGCACTTAAAGGCGCAGAACTGCATACGGGGAAAAACGGTGAAGTCCTGAGCGGTGAGCCGCTGGCTGAGATTGCCAAGCAGATGGTGCTGACAGAAGCCGTCATCCGCCGCCTGGCCTCGTTGTATGACGAAAGTGTGCTGCGAGCATTGCAGGATCTGGGCAAGATAGACCTGAGTTCTGAAGCTGCGGCCAATAGCACGGCTGAAAAACTGCGCCCCCTGCTCGGGCACACCGGTAGTGAAGTGCTGGTAGCCTTTGACCAGGAAGCCGCTGCTTACCGCCTGGAGGTCAACAAATACGTGCATGGCAATCTGCAAAGCTGTGTCATCGATCCGGAATTCCTCGCTAGCGGCGACTATCGGCAGCTTGAGAAAACATCAGCCATGCTGGACGGGCTGCTCGGCGGAAGTGCGAGCATTAAACGCGGCGAAAAACAGCAGCCGATTGTCAATTTCAAGGCCGGGCTCGACTGGCTGCTTAATGAAGCCAAGCAAGGCCTGAACATCCAGCGCTACAAAGGTCTGGGCGAAATGAACCCCGAGCAGTTGTGGGAAACCACCATGGATCCCCCGGTTCGCCGTCTGCTCAAGGTGCAGATTGATGACGCCATTGCGGCCGATGAGATTTTCACCACGCTCATGGGCGATCAGGTGGAACCGCGACGCGCATTCATTGAGAATAACGCTCTGGGAGTCAGCAACCTGGACGTCTGAGGCGGGCTCAGTAATACTGCACACAAAGGGCCTGCGCGGCCCTTTGTTTTTGTCAGTAAGCCTGTGCTAGGGGCTGTAATCTCATGATATCTCGCGGGCATTTCACAGCGCGTGAGATCAGAAAGGCACTTTGCCAAAACTCGAGTACACTCGCGTGAGTTTCCAGCAGGAGGGTTTGTAATGGGTTCCGCAGGCTTGTTGTCGCAAGCGTTCATCTATCTTGCCGCCGCCGTACTGGCGGTACCGTTATTCAAGCGGCTGGGCTTGGGTTCCGTGCTGGGCTACCTGCTTGCCGGCATCCTGATCGGGCCCTATGCGCTCAAGCTGATTCCAGATCCTGAGCAGGTGCTGCATTTTTCCGAGTTCGGCGTCGTGCTCCTGTTGTTTCTGATTGGTCTGGAGCTCGAGCCGGGCAAGGTCTGGGCCTTGCGCAAGTCCCTGTTCGGGCTGGGTGGTCTACAGGTTGCCGTGACACTCGGCCTGGTGGCCGGAATAGCTCATCTGGCAGGGCTGAGATGGCAACTCGCCATCGTCGCAGGAGCCGGCTTTGCCATGTCCTCCACCGCTATCGGACTGGCTTCGCTGGAGGAGAAGCGGTTGCTGCCTACGCCGGGCGGCCAGGCTTCATTTGCCGTACTGCTACTGCAGGATCTATCGGTAATCCCCGTTTTCATGCTGCTGGCGTTGATGTCTCCTGCTGCGCACCAGGCCAGCCCCGATCCCTGGGCAATACCCAAAGCGGTTGCGATGCTGGCAGCCATTATCTTCGCCAGTCGCACTGTGTTGAGGCCGGTCATGCGCATCGTCGCCAAAACCGGCATGCGCGAGGTTTTCTTCGCTTTCTCGCTACTGCTAGTCATTGGTGTTTCCATCGCCGTGCAATCGGTGGGCCTGTCGATGGCGCTGGGTACCTTTCTGGCAGGCGTGTTGCTGGCCAATTCCGAATACCGTTACGAACTACGGCTCGATCTGGAGCCGGTCAAGGGCCTGCTGCTGGGGTTATTCTTCATTGCCGTGGGCATGTCGGTCGACCTGTCGCTGGTAGCCAGGCTGCCTTCCACCATCATTGGCCTGGCGCTGCTGGTCATTATTGTCAAAATGGCGATACTGTTCGGCCTCGGCAGGTTATTCAGGTTGGGCAGGCGGGATGCCTTGCTCATGGCAGCTGCGCTTTCACAAATCGGTGAATTTGCCTTCGTGATTTTCGGAGTGGCTCTGGCCCAGCAGCTGCTTAGCAGGGCGGATTATGACCTGCTCAATGCCGTAGTGGCTGTATCCATGCTGATTACACCTCTACTGCTGCTTCTGTATACCCGTTTTGTCCGTCGTGATTGCAGCGAACGGCCGCGTGAGACTATCGAGGAATCCAATGCCGTCATCATTGCCGGATTTGGTCGCTTTGGCCAGATCGTCGGCCGCGTACTGATGGCCAATGGCATCTCCGCTACGTTGATCGATAACGACCCGGACCAGGTCGAGCTGACTCGTCAGTTCGGCTGGAAATGTTATTACGGTGACGCCTCTCGTCTTGATCTGCTGGAAGAGGCGGGCATTAACCAAGCAAGGCTGCTGGTGATCGCTATCGATGACCCGGCTGCTGCGCTGTCCATGGCCAAGCTCGTGAAGGAGCGCTGGCCGCAGGTGCCAATTATCGCGCGGGCGCGTAGCCGGACAGAAGCCTTCGATTTGCGCGATCTCGGTTTGCAGCCGGTACGCGAGACTTTCTATTCTTCTCTGGAAGCAGCGAAGCAAGCTTTGCTGGCGCTCGGTGAGCCGGCAGCAAAAGCCGTTCGCATCGTGCAGCATTTCGAGCGACACGACCAGGCGCAGCTGGAAGCCATGCGCAAGGTACGCAACGACAGGCAGGCAGTACTCAATATTTCCGAACAGGGCCGACGAGATCTCAAGGCCTTGCTGCGAGCAGAGCGTGGGGAGGCGACCGAGGAGCAGGCCTGAACCTGGAGTCAGGGCTAGGAGTGCCAAAAATACGCGGCTAGCTGTGTTTGCGCACAGTAGGGTGAGCTTCCGGCTGCTATGTTCGTATTTATTTGGAACCAGCAGCTATGGACGTTACGTCCGCCACCCTTGAATCGGATCCTGTCGATTCTGCACGTTCTGCAGGACTGCGCTACGTCAGCGATCAGTCTCCCGGTATTTCGCGCGTTGCCATGCGAGATGGCTTCCGTTATGTGGATAAGCAGGGCAAGACCGTAAACGACGAGGCTGTGCTGTCCCGTATCAAGTCATTGGCGATTCCCCCAGCCTGGCAGGACGTGTGGATATGTCCATATGCCAACGGGCATCTGCAGGCGACTGGCCGCGATGCCCGCGGCCGCAAGCAGTATCGCTATCATCCGAAATGGCGTGAGGTGCGGGACGAAGTCAAATATGAACGCATGATCAAGTTCGGGGAAATGCTGCCCGCGCTGCGCGAACAAGTAGATGCCGATCTGCGCCGGCCGGGCCTGCCACGCGAGAAAGTGCTAGCTGCGGTGATCCGCATGCTGGACCTCACTGGAGTCAGGATAGGCAACGAAGAGTACGCCAAAACCAACCATTCCTTCGGTCTCACTACCTTGCTGAACCGGCATGTACGCGTTGAGGGGAGCCAGGTAGAGCTGCGCTTTCGCGGCAAGAGCAAGGTATTTCACACCCTAAAGCTGCGTGACCGCCGTATGGCCAATATCCTCAAGCGGCTACGCGATTTGCCGGGCCAGGAGTTGTTCAACTACCTGGATGAGAGCGGCCAGGTACACACTATTAGCTCGAGCGACGTCAATGACTATCTGCGGCTCGTTACCGGTGAGGAATACACCGCCAAGGATTTTCGTACCTGGACCGGGACCATGCTGGCGACCCTGATGTTGCTTGACCTGGCGCATTACGAATCGAAGTCGCAGGCCAAGAAGAATATCGACCAGGCCGTGACTGCGGTAGCCGAGCGGCTGGGCAATACACCACGCATCTGCAAGACCTGTTATATCCACCCTGCCGTGTTCGACACCTATCTGGATGAGGAAAAGTGGAAGCGCTGGCAGGCGTGCCAGCCGGAAAATGGGAAAAACCAGCGTTGTGCGGAAAACATTGTGCTGGATTTTCTCAAGCAGCATGCAGCCATCGTAGTTTGATAAGCACTGTGCAATAATTCTGCATCATTAATTAGTTTATTTAATCGAAATGACTTTGACGGAGTTGCGGTTTATCGTTTCTGTGGCGCGCGAACGCAATTTCAGACGTGCGGCCGAGAAGTGTTTCGTAACGCAGCCGGCCTTGAGTCTGGCCATCAAAAAGCTGGAAGACGAACTGGGATTGCTCATTTTCGAGCGGGGCCGTAATGAAGTGGCGATTACGGAAATCGGGGAACGGGTTGTCGAGCAGGCTAACCGGGTGCTGGAAGAGGCGGAGCGCATCAAGGAAATTGCCGCACAGGGCAATAACCCGTTGTCCGGCCCGCTCAGACTGGGCGTCATCTACTCCACGGGGCCTTACCTGTTGCCAGAAATTATTCCCATTTTGAGGGAAACAGCACCGGATATGCCGCTAGAGGTAGAAGAGAACCTTACGGCCAACCTGGAAACGCAGCTCAAAAGCGGCATGATCGATGCTGCCATCGTTGCATTGCCCTTCGATGTTCCGGGCATGCAGGTCCAGGCTTTGTATGATGAATCCTTTGTGGTTGCAGTACCGGCGGATCACCATTGGGCTGGCAAGAAGCAGATCGATGCAGAAGAGCTCTCGAGTGAACGTGTACTGCTGCTGAACAGCGGCCACTGCTTCAGCAACCAGGTGGTACAGGCCTGCCCGCAGCTATCGAAAAAGGGCGAGGTGATGCAGGGGAACTCGCTGGAAACCGTGCGAAACATGGTGGCTTCCAATCTGGGAATCACGGTGTTGCCGTGCAGTGCCGTTGTGGAACGCTACCGCAATCCGCTGGTGAAGGTAGTGCCATTCAAACCACCAGTACCGATCAGAAGAATTGCTGTTGCATGGCGTAAGAGTTATGGCAGGGAGCTCGCTATCGAGAAGATCATTGAGGCAATCCGAACGATCAACTCCGATTGTATGCGCCCGATTGTCTGATGGAGTACAAATAAAAACGGAGGCCGTAGCCTCCGTTTTCTGTTAATCCAGTATCAAATTAACGATTGCAAACGTACATGGTTACTTCAAAACCGAAACGCATTTCGGTAACTTCTGGCTTGGTCCACATAATCGTTCTCCTTGATGAAATTAAGTAAAACTGCTTGATTCCATAGTACGCCGTTCACTAAAAAAACCAGTGCACGCAATCATTAAAACCATCTAATGATTTTCATTAGGTGACGGGTAGGTGACAAACAGTCGATATCCGGCAACAGCGTCGTCATGGACCGCCAGCGCCAACCGGATCCGCACTTCATCACCTGGCGCCATGCCCTCACTGCTATTCGCTTCTGGCAGATATTCCGCTGCAGTAAAGGCGCGCCGTATGACCGCCTTGTCATAGCGGTCAGTGAGCGTAAGTTCGAGCAGGGGATAAGCCTGGGTGAAGGGAGCATTGTTGGTAAGGGTAGCAGAAAGATGAACCAGGCCTTCACGATCGGCATCCTCCTGCATGTCGGAGTCATCAATGGTCAGTAGCTCAGCCTGCTGCGGCAGTCCCAGCTTGCACTGCAGCAGGTTGCAGACGGCCTCGAACGGCGGACGAAGCTGCGGCCAGCGTGCGGTAATCGGGGTACGGAGATAGTACAGCGTTTGCAATCCCGCCAGCATCACCAGCAGAAAAGCCAGCAGGGCAAATGGCCACTGTAGCGACTTGCGGCGGAACGCCATCTCCAGCTTGGCCCTGGAGGCCGTGTCGTCCACGCGCTTGGGGGTGATGGCGACAGGGGAAGGGGGAGCCGTGTCTATTGATTCACTTTTTGGCGAAGGAAGTTCGCTAAGCCGTGAAAGAGCATCGAATACGTGACCGCATTTGCCGCAGCGTACCTTGCCCTGGCTCGCCGCGAGCTGGTCCTGCTTGACATGAAAAGCGGTCTGGCATTCAGGACAGGAAGTGACCAAGCTCACCGCTTGATCCCCGTAAGCAATACCCAGCCTTCCATGGGTTCTGGCGGCGCCATGTCGAACCATTCCTGATAGACCTGTGCGACTTGCTGCGCCTGGGGTTCGAGAATACCAGAAAGAGCGATACGGCCTCCGGATTTGCAGGCCGCAGCCAGCGCCGGAGCCAGCACGGTGAGCGCACTGGACAGTATATTGGCCACTACCAGATCCGCCTGTATGTGCGGCAGCTGATCGGGCAGGTAGAACTCTGCGTCTACGTGATTGTTCTCGGCGTTATAGCGGCTAGCCTCGATTGCCTGAGCATCGATGTCCGTTCCGATGACGCGCTTGGCACCCATTTTCTTGGCGGCGATGGCCAAGATGCCCGAGCCGCAACCATAATCCAGCACGGTGTGCTGCCCATTCACGACTTGCAGCAGCCAGACCAGGCAAAGATGCGTGGTCGGATGGCTGCCGGTACCGAAAGCCAGCCCAGGGTCCAGCACGATATTGAGGGCCTGCGGATCTGGAGCATCGTGCCAGGAGGGCACAATCCATAAACTGTCATGGATACGAATGGGCGTGAACTGGGATTGCGTGGCGCGTACCCAGTCCTGCTCGGCAAGCAGTTCGCTGGAGTAGCGGAGGTCGTGCAATCCGGTGGCTTGTTCAAGGGAGTGCATGATATCCGGCGCAGAAGAGTCTTCACTGAACAATGCAACCACGACATTGTGTTGCCAGATGCCCGGCGGGGGATCCCCGGGTTCACCGAACAGGGCTTGCTCCTGCGAGGTTTCAGCATGAGCATCTTCAATGCTTGCCGAAATCGCTCCCAAATCCAGCAAGGCATCGCTCAGGAGATCTGCAGTCTGGTCGTCAGCCTCGATTTTGAGTGATAGCCAGGCCATAAGATGCCGTTAAAGCTGCTCCAGCGTTGCAATCCTCATTTGGTGTGCAGCCCCAGCTTTTCTTCCAGATAATGAATGCTGGTGCCTCCGCGATGGAAGGCAGCATCGGCCATGAGGTCGGCATGCAAAGGAATATTGGTTTTGATGCCTTCCACCACCATTTCCGACAAGGCGATCTTCATGCGGGCGATGGCCTGCTCGCGTGTATCGCCATAGGCGATCAGCTTACCGATCATGGAGTCGTAGTTTGGAGGTACCAGATAATTCTGGAAGGCATGCGTATCCACCCGGATGCCGGGACCGCCCGGCATGTGGAAGGTAGTGATACGTCCGGGCGACGGCACGAAGTTGAAGGGGTCCTCGGCGTTGATGCGGCACTCGATGGCGTGGCCGCGCGGCTGGATATCCCGCTGGCGGAAGCCCAGTTTCTCACCGGCGGCAATCAGAATCTGCTGCTGCACGATGTCGATACCGGTGATCATCTCGGTGACCGGATGCTCTACCTGAACCCGGGTATTCATCTCGATGAAATAGAATTCCTTGTTTTCGTAGAGGAACTCGAAGGTACCCGCGCCGCGATAGCCGATGCGCTTGCAGGCATCCGCACAGCGGGTACCGATCTTGTCACGCAGCTTGGCGTTGAGTCCGGGTGCAGGCGCCTCCTCCAGCACCTTCTGATGGCGACGCTGCATCGAGCAGTCACGCTCGCCAAGGAAAACCGCATTGCCGTGCTGGTCCGCCAGTACCTGGATTTCAATGTGGCGGGGCTGCTCCAGAAATTTCTCCATGTAGACGGAGGGATTGCCGAAAGCCGCCTGCGCTTCGCTCTTGGTCATATTGACCGAAGCCAGCAGTGCAGCTTCGGTATGCACGACGCGCATGCCGCGCCCACCGCCGCCGCCAGCTGCCTTGATGATGACCGGATAGCCGATATCCTTGGCCATGCGCTGGATTTCCTTGGGGTCATCCGGCAAACCGCCTTCGGAACCCGGCACGCAGGGCACGCCGGCCTTTTTCATGGCCTCCTTGGCGCTGATCTTGTCGCCCATCAGGCGGATGGTATCGGCCCGCGGACCGATAAAAACGAAACCGCTCTGTTCCACCCGCTCGGCAAAGTCGGCGTTTTCGGAGAGAAAGCCGTAGCCAGGATGAATGGCCTGTGCATCGGTGACTTCGGCGGCACTGATGACGGCCGGAATGTTAAGGTAGCTCTGCCCCGACGGTGCGGGACCTATGCAGACCGACTCGTCCGCCAGCTTGACGTATTTGGTATCGCGATCGGCTTCGGAATGCACAGCGACAGTCTTGATACCCAATTCCCGGCAGGCCCGCTGGATGCGCAAGGCAATTTCGCCACGGTTGGCAATAAGAACTTTATCAAACATGTAAACCCCTAGCCGATGATGAACAGGGGTTCGCCATATTCCACTGGCTGGCCGTTTTCAACGAGGATAGCCTTGATGACGCCGGCATGGTCCGCCTCGATTTCGTTGAGCAGCTTCATGGCTTCGATAATGCAGACAGTATCGCCGACGGCAACCTTGGCGCCAATATCAACAAAAGGTTTCGCATCGGGTGAGGGTGAGCGGTAGAAGGTGCCGACCATGGGCGATTTCACCACGTGGCCTTCGACTGCCGGAGCTTCCGCTTCGGCTGGCGCCGCCGGAGCTGCCGCTGCAGGCAGCGGGGCATACATCTGCTGCGGCTGGGAATGATACATGGGCATGTGAACTGCAGACACGCCCCGGCTGATGCGGACTTTCTCCTCGCCTTCGGTCAGTTCCAGCTCCGAAATACCGGACTCCTCTACCAGATCAATCAGTTTCTTGAGTTTGCGTAAATCCATGATTACCTCGAAAAGGCTAGCTAAAACGCGATTATGTCAACTAATCGCGCAGTTGATGTACGGCGTATGTCAGCGCGAGAGTATAGCTTTCGGCACCGAGTCCGCTGATGATTCCTACTGCGATATCCGAGAAGTAAGAGTGATGCCGGAACGATTCCCTGGCGTAGATGTTGGATAAATGGACTTCAATGAAAGGTATTTTTACAGCAGCGAGCGCATCACGCAGCGCGACAGATGTGTGCGTGAAGGCAGCCGGATTGAGGACGATGAAGCCAATATCGCTATTTGCCAGTGACTGAACCTTGACGATGAGTTCTGCTTCGCTATTGCTCTGGAAGGTTTCAAGTTCCAGCCCGGCCTGTTTCGCCTGGCGGGCAAGCCGCTCATTGATGCCGTCGAGCGTATCCCTACCGTAATGTTCCGGTTCGCGCAGCCCGAGCAAATTCAGGTTAGGGCCATGCAGAACAAGCACTTTCTTGGGGGTTTCGGAAGCAGCCATGCATCTCTTAGGATAAAGCCAATGCCGGCAAGTTTGCCGCAAATGGGGGGAATTTGTCTATAGGATAGACGAAATTTAAGGAAATTAAGAGGTGCTGGAAGGCTTCGTCAAGGGCAGCAGGGTTTCTTCCAGCATCTGGCTATTTACGCGGCCGAAAAAGGTTTTAACGACATTACCCTGCTGATCCAGAACGACCGTATAGGGCAAAATTCCCTTGTTGTTGCCCAGGGCATTGGCCAGGTTCATGGCGTCCAGGTCGCCGGCCAGTAGTGGATAGCTGACTTTCAGTTCTTTGCCAAAAGACTGCATTTTCGCGACATCATCAGTGGCGATGCCCACGACGACTACCC
>DASTRT010000265.1:0-7469 GCA_035761085.1 Methylophilaceae bacterium | reverse complement strand
ACCATGATGAAAACGATATCGGCGACGGTTTGCAGGGTCAGTTGCCGGTTGAATTTTGGCCAGCGAATCCAGGTAAAGGCGGCGGCCGCGATGGCTACCAGCAGATAGCCCACGGCCAGCCGCAAATACAACGGTCCGTTGTTTGCATTCCACCATTCGCTGGTCCCGAGAAAAAAATAAAACCCGATCAGGATGCAGGCGATGATGAGCCGGTAGAAATTGAGCAGGCGCATCGAGCGCCAGTAATTGTCCTGCGTCGGGGTAGAGGTGCGGTCGAACATGCTCAGGCTTCGGCCTGCTCGCTATGGGCCTTGCAGCAATAATGCTTGCCGTTGATGTTCAGGCTCTCTTCTTCGGGCAGATGCAGACCACAATGTGCACACTGCAGCATGGTGGAGTGTGGGGCAGCCTCGCGGTCTTGTGTTTGCACGCTGCCCGCATAGCGTTGCAGGATGCGATACAGCAGCCAGACGATGATTGCCAGTAACAGGATTTTTAGCATGGACTTATAGTACTGCACGTAGCGGCAAGTTGCCTGAATTGTAGCCAAAACCACTTCTGGAACAAAATGCAAACCCTGCTATACTCCCCGGGCCGATTTCGCGGATAAACGCATCTGCATCGGCACAAACTAAACTGTTCGTAACAAGTCTTACTCAGGAATGGCGACCGCACAGGAACTCTCCGATTTTCTTGCCCAGGTTGAACGGCGCGCTTTCAAGCAGACCGTCTATGCCGTGCGCGATGATCAGGCTGCGCTCGATATCGTGCAGGATGCCATGCTCAAGCTGGCCGAGAAGTATGGCGATCATTCCGTTGACGAATATCCCATGCTGTTCCAGCGCATCCTGCAGAACACCATGCGCGATTACTGGCGGCGCCAGAAAGTCCGCAACCTGTGGACGACCCTGTTTTCCTCCTTCGGCTCTGATGACGAGAGCGACGAAGAGCGCGACCCCCTTGAAATCCTCAATCCCGGTGACGACAGCAACGGCCCTGATGCGCAGCTTGAGCGCAGTGAGACCATTGCTATAATTGAAAGCGCTTTGCAAAAGCTACCGGCCCGTCAACGCGAAGCCTTCATACTCCGTTACTGGGAAGATATGGACGTTGCAGAAACGGCAGCAGCAATGGGCTGCTCCCAAGGCAGTGTGAAAACCCACTGCTCACGCGCGGTGCGCGCACTGGCAGTCCTGCTCGAAAAAGACGGAATCGGCAAAGAGGAGCTCGGCAACTCGGGAGTTGAGCGATGAGAGACGAAAACGATATTGCAAAAGCAATTGTCGGCCTGCTGGAGGAAAACACTTCCCGGCTCGACAACAAGATTACAAACCGGCTTGCTGTCGCCCGGCAGCAGGCGGTGTCCGCGCACGCCAAGAGGCAGCAGCAGAACCAGGGCCGCAATTTTGGCTTCCTGCACAGCCTCGTGCACTATGTGCATAACCACATCGGCGCTTCTTCGGCAGTATTGGCCTGCAGTGCGGTGCTGATTGCCTTCATGGTGACCCAACAACTTAACAACAAGGAAGCGGAAGGGCAGGGCGATGCGTTCCTGCTGGCATCCGAGCTGCCGCCAGAAGCTTTCGCAGATCAGGAATTCCATGCATGGTTAGAACAATCCTCTCAGCCTTAATCCTGATGTCAGGCCTGCTGACAGGAGTTTGTTATGCCGATAACCATGGCTCAGCCCAACCCAGCTGGTCGCAGCTCAGCAATGAACAGCGGCAGGTGCTGAGCCCGCTCGGCAAGGAGTGGGATAACCTGCGCCCGTGGCAACGCGAGAAAATGCTCGATATCGCGCGCGACTATCCTAAGATGAGCCACGAGCAGCAGGATCGTGTGCAGCGACGCCTCACTCATTGGAGCCGCATGACGCCGTATGAGCGGGAGAAGGCACGCGAACGCTATCAGAAGTTCAAGGCCTTGCCGCCCGAGAAAAAGCAAGAGCTCAAGCAGAAGTGGCGACAGTACCAAAGCCTGCCGAAATCCGAGCGTGATGCGATGCAGCAGAACGATCCGGATACGTTCGACGCTCTCGACGAATAATTTCCTTTTCCCTTCTTTGAGTCGCCCCGGTCTTTTGCGGTTGCTGGCAAGCCTGTTTTACGAAGCCTTGCTGCTGCTGGCGTTATTCTTTGTCGCGACCTTTCTCTTTATCCTTCTCTTCGGCCAGGCTACGACAGCGCCGCACCGTTACTACCTGCAATTGTATTTATGGGTGATAGCTGGCATCTATTTCAGCTGGTGCTGGTCGCGGGGACGTACCTTGCCCATGCAAGCCTGGCGCATCCAGCTGCGTAGCGCCGATGGCGGACCTGTTTCCCTGTCACAGGCCTGCATGCGTTATCTATGGGCGAGTGCGGGATTATTATTGTCGGGTGCAGGGTTCCTCTGGGCTCTGCTCGATCGCGACCATCTATTCCTGCATGACCGCCTGGCCGGGACTCGGCTCGTATTTAAGCGCAGCTAGCGACGCTCGATCCAGAACAGCATGAACAGTCCTGCCATCAGGAACAGCAGGGTGGGCACGACCGCGCTCCAGAAAGCTGACCAGTCGTTCAACAGGCCAAGATGGACGAATACCCGGTTCATGACCTGGTAAACCACGCCCAGCATGATGCCGGCAAAAATCTTTGCACTGGCGCCGCCCGATCGTTGCTGCAGGAAGCCGAACGGCAGCGCAAGTACCACCATTACCAGTGAAGCTAGCGGGTAGACCATTTTCGACCACAGGGCCACCTCGTGGCGTGAAGTTTTTTGTTTGTTGATCTTGAGATGGTGAATGTAGAAGTAGAGGTTCCAGGCTGACATCTTTTCCGGTACCACCAGCAGCACATTGAGCAGCTCGGGGCGAATCAGGGATTCCCAGCGCGCTTCCGGGAAATTGCTCGTACGTATCTTGCCGTCATCGAAACGGGTTTGCGAGACCTGCTTCAGGCTCCAGTCGCTGCCTTCGAAGCGTCCGCTCTTGGCGCTGCTGATGGTACGCAGGTGGAATTCCGGATCGAATTCGTAAACGTGGATATTAAGCAGGCTGGTGTCAGGCAGGACTTCCTCAACATTGACGAAGCTGTTGCCGTCCTTGACCCAGAAGCCGGAGCGGAAATCCTGCGCGACCACGGAATCGGTCGCCTTGATGCGCATGCGCTGGGCCGTTTTTTCGCTAAGTGGCGTGACCAGCTCGCCGACGACGAAAGTCAGCAGGGTGAACACCAGACCGATCTTCAGCATGGAAAGCCCGAGGCTGGCGATGGAAACCCCACTTGCGCGCAGCACCACCAGTTCCGAGTGGCGGGCAAATTGCGCCAAGGCGTACATGGTGCCCACCAGTACGGCTACCGGGACTACCTCATAGACGTGCCCTGGAGCGCTGAGCAGCACGAACAGGAGAACTTTTGCGATACCGTAGGTACCTTTGCCGATGTCTTCCAGTTCCTGGATCAGGTCGAAGAACGAGAACATGGCGAGCAGTGCCACCATGATCAGCAGGATGCTGGAAGTGATTTCCCGGGCCAGGTAGCGGTTGATGATCTTCATGCGTTACTTGGGGCGCCACAGCTTCGAAAGCAGAGGCGCCTGGAAGATCCGGCGGTAGTACAGATAGAAGGTGAGCAGCAGGAAAAACGCATGCACCGGCCATAGGCCGATCATCGGGCTTAGCTTGCCCTGCGCCAGCCACGCCTGCATGATGCTCAACAGGTTGTTGTAAATGATGTAAATCAGCAGTGCCAACATCAGATTGGCAGACCGGCCCGAACGCGGATCGACGAAACTGAGCGGCACTGCCAGCAGCACCAGCACGAAGGCGGCGATCGGCATGGCAAGCCGCCACTGCATCTCGGCAGTGCTGTGCGGGTCGCGTGCCTTGATCAGCGTCAGGCTGGAAATTGCCTGGGTGCGCGGCGGCTCTGGCTCGACTTCGGTCGGTTCGATGCGGATGGCATAGCGTTCAAAGCGGGTGATATTGAATTCCGGGGTATTGGGCCTGCCTTCATAACGCCTGCCGTTTTCCATTACCAGGAAATCATCGCCGTTTGCTGCATGCTCACGATGCCCCTGAGCGGCCACGATGATGCCCAACCGCTGGTGCTGGCGCGATTGCACGAAAATGTTCTTGACCACGTTGCCAAGCTGGTCGAAGCTTTCGACGAAGTACACCCGGTCGGCGCTGCCTGATTCCTTGAATACCCCTGGGCTGATGGTGGCCAGTTCGTCCTGGCTCTCGAGCTGGTCGCGGAAATCTGCACCCTTGTGTGTGGCCCAGGGCGTGACAAACAGGCTGAGCAGCGCGATCATGACGATAATCGGCAGGGCGAACACCAGAACAGGCCGGATCCAGTTGGTAATACTCAGGCCTGAGCTGAACCACACCACCATTTCGCTGTCACGATGCCATCGGGACAATGTCAGCAGCACGGCGAGGAAGAGCGTCAGCGAAAGCAGCATGGGCAGATACTTCAGCATGCTGAACCCCAGCAGGGTATTGATGGCATTGCTGGCAAGACTGCCCTTGGCGGCCACCCCGATGTAATACGCAACCCGCTGGGCGACCACGATACCCAGCAGCACCACGAACGCGCCAATGGCGGTTGTCACAAGTTCATGCAGCAGTGAGCGTTTAAACAGCATGGCTAGCCCTGGAGCAAGATGCGGCAATGATTTTGAAATGGGTCAAAAACACAGGATAATTCAGGAGACTAACGGAAAGGGCAAGTTGATGGAATTTAGCATAAAAAATATCAAGGCGGAAAAGCAACGTAGCGATTTGATCGTGGTAGGTGTCTATGAGCCGAAAAAGCTGTCTGCGGCAGCTGTGGCGATCGACCAGGTTTCCAATGGCTACCTGACCTCCATTCTCAAGCGCGGCGACATGCAGGGCAAGCTGGGCACCACC
This sequence comes from Methylophilaceae bacterium, assembly GCA_035761085.1. Taxonomy (GTDB): domain Bacteria; phylum Pseudomonadota; class Gammaproteobacteria; order Burkholderiales; family Methylophilaceae; genus DASTRT01. The sequence goes on along the minus strand of DASTRT010000265.1, from coordinate 2,575 downwards.
CTCATGCTTTACAGTGTCCCCGGCGTCGCCGCTCAGCGCCTGCTGCTGGTCGGCCTCGGCAGGGAACGCGACCTGCACGAGAGGGAATATCGCCAGGCCGTGCGAGCCGCTGCGAAAGCCGTTGTAGGCAGTACCGCCGGCAGTACTGCCAGCTTCCTCGCGGAACTGCCCGTAGGCAAGCGTGATATCGCCTGGCGCGTGGCCCAGCTCGCAGAAGTAACAAGGGATGCCGCCTACCGGTTCGATCGCATGAAAAGCAAGCCGGCCGACCCCTATGCGCTTTCCAGCCTGACCGTCAATGTCCCGACCAAAGCCGATCTGGAGCAGGGTGAGGCGGGCCTGCGCCAGGGCCTCGCCGTCGCGGCTGGCATGGATCTCGCCAAGGACCTGGGCAACCTGCCGCCCAATGTCTGCACTCCGACGTATCTGGCTGAGCAGGCCGGTGAACTCGCCAAGGGTTACGGCTTCAAGCTGGAGGTGCTGGAGCGCGAGGACATGGAAAAGCTCAAGATGGGCGCGCTTCTGGGCGTCGCTCGCGGCAGTCGTCAACCGCCCAAACTGATCGTGCTGCAGCACAACAAGGGGCCCAAGGATCAACGGCCAGTGGTGCTGGTCGGCAAGGGCATCACCTTTGACGCCGGCGGTATTTCCATCAAACCCTCTGCCGACATGGATGAAATGAAGTACGACATGTGCGGCGCAGCCAGCGTGCTTGGCGCTTTCAAGACCCTGGGTGAACTGGGTTTGCCGATCAATGCCGTGGGGGTCATTCCTACCTGTGAAAACCTGCCGGACGGCAACGCCGTAAAGCCGGGCGATGTGCTTACCAGCATGTCGGGCCAGACGATCGAAGTGCTCAATACCGATGCCGAAGGCCGCCTGATTCTGTGTGATGCCATTACCTATGCCGAGCGATTCAATCCGGCAGCGCTGGTGGATATTGCCACGCTGACGGGAGCGTGCGTCATTGCTCTGGGCCATCATGCCACAGGCTTGTTCAGCAACAACGACGCTCTGGCCAAGGAGTTGCTTAAGGCCAGCGAGGATACCTTCGATCGCGCCTGGCGTATGCCGCTATGGGAAGATTACCAGGAGCAGCTTTCCAGCAATTTTGCCGACGTGGCCAATATCGGCGGGCGGGCAGCGGGCAGCATCACCGCGGCCTGTTTCCTGTCACGCTTCGCCAAGAAGCTCGATTGGGCCCATCTTGATATCGCCGGCACGGCTTGGAAATCGGGCAAGGAAAAAGGCTCGACCGGGCGTCCGGTGCCGCTGTTGGCCCAGTTCCTGATGCAAAGGGCCGGCAGGTAATTTGAGCCAATGACGCGCGTCGAGTTTTACGTCAATGTACCGGACAAGCTGCGCAAGGTGATCGAGCTCGGCGAAAACATCGTAAGCCGGGGGCGCCGACTCATGGTGTATGTGCCGGATACCGAATCGGCTTCCCGGCTGGAGGGCCTGGTCTGGACGCATCCACCAACTGGCTTCTTGCCGCATTGTCGTGCCGATAATGCCTTGGCCGCCGTGACGCCTGTCATCATCGACTGGCGTAGTGAGCAGCTGGCGCACGATGATGTGCTGATCAACCTGCGGGCGGAATATCCCACATTTTTCAGCCGGTTCCGCCGGTTGATTGAGATTGTCGGAGCCGATGAAGCGGACAAGGTGGAGGCCCGTAACCGCTACCGCTTCTATCGCGACCGCGGCTACGAGATCAAGTCTTTTGACATGCTTGAGGCAGAACAACCATGAGCAAACCTCGTGAAGAGAATCCTGAGCTGGCCCGCGTCTTAAGTCGCGTCAATGCACTCATGAAGCATGAGGAAGTGGTCACTGAGGTTTTTACAGAGTCAGCACAAGACGAACCCGAACTGCCGGTGCTGACGGAGGTTTACGAGGGAGAGCCGCTTGATTTTGCACCCAGGCATCCGAAAGAAGTCGGTGTGCAGGCATTAGCGACCGAAGTGGCCAAACCATCCGAGGAAGAACTTCAGGCAGAGGATAGGGTCGAGGCTATCTTGGCCCAGCTTATGCCGCTGATTCATTCTGAAGTGAAGAAAGCGGTGCGGCAGGAGCTCATCAACATGGAAAAGATCGTGAATCACCGCCTGGAAACCGAGTTTATCCAGACCCTGCTGCAAAGGCTGCGAGCGGAAGCCGACTAAGTTTCCCCCAGCAACTTCTGGTACCCGGCGGCGTCCAATAAGCCATCCTGTTCCGACGGGTTGTGCGGCCGAAATCTGAAAATCCATGCCGCATAAGGGTCTTCATTGATGAGCTCCGGCTGCTGCTGCAAGGCTTCATTGACCGCTTCCACTTTGCCTGAAAGCGGGGCATGCAGGTCGGAGCCGGTTTTCACTGATTCCACCAGTCCGCAGGGCTTTCCCGCTTCGAGCTGCCGACCCGGTTGTGGGGCTTCTACGTACACGATATCGCCCAGCAGGTCTTGCGCGTAATCGGTGATACCCGCAAGGCAGGTGCCGTCTTCCATACGGCGTACCCACAGGTGTTCGGGGCTATAGTTCAGGTCTGTCGGTGTTTTCATGATTTTCTTGCAAAAAGATTATTCTCGCAC
>DASTRT010000264.1:0-4112 GCA_035761085.1 Methylophilaceae bacterium | reverse complement strand
CCGGAAACCGCTGACCTGGCCATCGATCCTTCCAGCCGCGCCCCGGATGGCTACAGTTTCGAAGGGCCGAGCTACGGCGGCGGAGGCCTGGTCACCGAGATTTTCTTCGGCGGATACCGCAACCAGGGCTACCGCGTGGTGAAAGGCAAAGCGGCCTACAAAATCCCCAACAGCTACGGCGAGACCTATTACGCTGGCAACCTGCAGTTCATCGGCTGGATCGTCAGGAAATAGGAGGCGCCATGTCGACCCGCGATGACGCCTTGCTGGAGGTCGTGCAGATCGCCCACACCCATGGACTGACGCAGGAAGAGATCAGGCAGGCGCTGGAGGCGGGACAGGAAATCCGCAAGCGATCTTCCGGCATTGTCGCTAGGCTGTTCAGCTACATTGGCGGCATTTTCATCTTTGCCGGCATCGGCGTATTCATTTCCATGTACTGGCGCGATTTCAATTCCGAAGCGCGCGTCATCGTCACGCTGGGCACCGGCTTTGTGGCCTATCTGTTGGCACTGACATGCCTGAGCCAACAGAATTACGAACGTGCTGCTACGCCGCTATTGCTGATCTCTACCATCCTGCAGCCGCTAGGCATCCTGGTCATGCTGCAGGAATATTCCGTGGGTGGCGACCGGCGCTATGGTGTTTTATTGATGGCGTCCTACATGCTGATCCAGCAGGGGCTGACGTTCTGGTCCAAACAACGCACGCTGCTTGCCTTTGGAACAGTGTTTTTTGGCAGTCTGTTTTTCCTCACGCTGTTCGATATCTGGGATTTTCGCCCCAATATGGTTGGCCTCGTGATGGGGGCTTCGCTGATGTGCATCGCGTATGCACTGAGCCAATCAAGGCATGGCGCGATAGCGGGATTCTGGTATTTCGTGGGCTCGACGGCTTTCCTGTGGGCGGTGTTCGACAAGGTCAAACATACTCCGCTGGAAGTGCTATACCTGGGACTCACGGCCCTGGCGATTTTCCTGAGCACCTGGGTGCGAAGCCGTGCCTTGCTGACAACCGGTACGCTGGCAATGCTGGGTTATATCGGTTATTACACCGCCGAGCATTTTGCCAATACGGTGGGCTGGCCGATTTCGCTGGTGATTATCGGACTGGCGCTGTTCGGCCTGGGCTCGCTCGCCGTCAAGCTCAACAACAAATACATCAAGCCGGCAGTCTAGCCGCCGAATCCGCCGCGCGCGCCTTCCTTGGCGAAGCGTATCTTGAGGGAGAGGTCGTTGCGCGAATCGGCAGCAGCCAAGGCGTTGTCTTCGCTGACCTTGCCCGCGCTGAAGAGCTGGAACAGCGACTGGTCGAAGGTGCACATGCCGATGTCGTTGTTGTTGCCCATGACTTCCTTGATTTCCTCCAGCTTGGATTTCTGGATGAGGTCGGAAATATAGGGGATGTTGATCAGCACTTCGATGGCCGCAACACGCTTGGCCTGCGTGCCGGGGATCAGACGCTGCGAGATGATGCCCACCAGGTTCAGTGACAGCCCCAGCAACAGGCCGGCCTTGCCCTCGGGCGGGAAGAAGGAAATGATGCGCTCGATGGCCTGGTTGGCATTGTTGGCGTGCAAGGTCGCCAGACACAGGTGGCCCGTTTCGGCGTAGGCCATGGCCTGCTTCATGCCATCCATGTCGCGGATTTCACCGATCAGGATCACGTCCGGCGCCTGCCGCATGGCGTTCTTCAAGCCGTTTTCGAAGGAAAGGGTATCGATGCCCACCTCGCGCTGATCGACGATGGATTTTTTGTGCCGGTGGATAAATTCGATCGGGTCTTCCAGCGTCAGGATATGCCCCGTGCTGTTCTCGTTGCGGTAATCGATCATCGAAGCCAGCGTGGTCGATTTGCCGGAACCGGTGGAGCCCACCACCAGCAGCAGGCCGCGCTGGCGCATGATGAGGTCCTTGAGGATGGGCGGCAAACCGAGATTTTCGAAGCTGGGGATGGTTGCCTTGATGCAGCGGATCACCATGGCCACATCGCTGCGCTGACGGAATACGTTGACGCGGAACCGAGCATTGTCGATGCTGGGCACGCTGTAGGCAAAATTCATCTCCAGCGTTTCCTCGAATTCCCGCACCTGTTCCTTGTTCATCAGCGAATAGGCAATCTCCTTGACCATGCCCGGCGCCATGACTTGGTTGTTGACTGGCAGGGTCTTGCCTTCGATTTCCATGTGGATGGCGGCGTCCGTGCTGAAGAAGAGGTCGGAACCGTTCTTTTCAACCATGAATTTGAGGACGGGAGTGATGTCGATGGCGGCCATTTATCGTTATTCCTTATTAGCTGGGCTTACTTTACCACAGGCCGCGCTGCGGTTGCCAAGCAGCCTAGTTGACGTTGAACGAGGCAGGCGGCTCGCCATCCTGCCAGCGCTGCCACATTCGTTGGTAGGTTTGCTCCAGATGGCGGGCGAAAGCCGTCGTGTCGAATAGCGGCGTGGATACTCTTGAGGATCGCAGTTTGTCTTTCAGTGCCTGCAGGGTTTGCGCTTCGTGAGCTAATCTTAGAGCCAGCGCTTCGTACTCTTTCAGTGAATCCGTGATGAGCTCGGGTAATTTCGCCGCATGCAACAGGCTGCCGGCGACGCGCGAAGTGAAGGTGGCGCCAGGGCAGGTAATGATCGGGACTCCCATCCACAAGGTATCGCTGGCGGTGGTATGCGCGTTGTAGGGCAGGGTATCGAGGAATAGGTCGGCCAGGGCATGGCGCGCCAGATGCTCGGCAATCGGTACGCGCGGCGCGAAGATCAGGCGGTTTGGATCAACACCGTGCGCTTGCGCTTCCTTGCGCAGGTTTTCCTTCGCCCAGCGGTTGCATTCCAGTAGCCACAGCACGCTGTCAGGAACGGCTTGTAGCAGGCGCATCCATATATCGAAAACTTCCGGCGCGATCTTGAAGGTCTGGTTGAAGCAGCAGAAGACGAATCCCTGTTCGGGCAACCCTGCTTCCGCGCGTGTCGGCGTCTTGTCCACTGGCCGCTTGCTGTCATTGGGCTGGTAGCAGGGCAGCAGAGCCAGTTGCTCGCCATAATGCTGCGCCTGGTCCAAAGGTGTAACAAAAGGGTCGCCCAACAGGTAGTCGAACAGTTCACTACCCATGCTGCCGGGGAAGCCCAGCCAGCTCACCTGGACAGGCGCGGGGCGCAGTGCCAGGATGCTGCTGCGCGAGCTTTGCGTGAAGCCGGTGAGGTCAACCAGGATATCGATGCCGTCTTCATGAATTTTCTGTGCTGCAGCAGGGATGGACAGGGCCTGGATGTCGGTAAAACGGTCGAAAGCCTTCTGCAGCCGTTTGCGTGCCGGCGTCTTGTCGTCGCGCCCATAGGAATAGGCGAAGACCTCGAAGCGCTCACGATCGTGCAGTTCGATGAGCTCACTGATCAGGAAGGCCAGCGGGTGCAGGCGCAGGTCGGCTGACAGGTAGCCGATGCGAAATTTCTTCCGAGGTTCTCGCAGGTGTGTGAACGGCTGTTTGCGAGCCTGCGCGATCAGAGAGCCGTAGCGGTTTCGCACCCAATTTTCCGCACACAACTTTTGCTCCTCGGCGGTCGTGCCTGGCATGGCGAGGAAGGCGAATGGCGAAATTTGCGCTTCCGGTACGCTGCGCACCCATTCCCGAATCTGCGCGATATCCTGATCCAATCCTTGCCAATCGCAGACGTGCTGTTTCTGGTGCACCAGATGGACCTTGGCGTGGTAGAGGCGAGGATTAAGCTGCAATGTCTTTTCATAGCAGGCGATGGCTTCCTCCAGCCGGCCCAGATCGCGCAGCACGTTGCCCAGGTTGTTGTGGATGTCGGCATCCTCCGGGGCCAGCTTCAATGCCTTGCGGTAATTGTCCGCTGCCTCAGCCGGCTTGCCGAGCTCGCGCTGGGCATTGGCCAGATTGTAGTAAAGGTGGGCATGTTTGCCGGCCAGCTCGATCAGTTCCTCGTAAGCGGCTTCGGCCTGCCGGAACTGCCCGGCGGCGTGACATTGATTGCCCAGCGACTGCAGCGCGAAACACAGCGCGTTCCAGGCATCGAGGTCTTTCGGATTGCCATGCAGCAGGCGGCGGAAGCAGCCGGCCGCTTCCTCGAAGCGCCCCAGCTCCTGATACAG
>DASTRT010000263.1:0-2164 GCA_035761085.1 Methylophilaceae bacterium | reverse complement strand
TTGAAACGTGTAGCCCCTCCACTGGAATTCGTTTTTTACTCGTGCCGCAATCTGCGGGAAGAACGGGTAGAAGCGTCGCACTTCCTGTACGTACATCTGCAGGAATGCGTCGTGGTTTTGGGCGATGGCATGCGCGTACTCCGGGTGTTCATGCAGGGCTGCCATCCCAAAAATCATGAACCGGGCAATGGCTACAGTGGGGCGCACAATATTGAGCAGCTCGACGGCGGCAATATTGAGCGGCAGCAATTCGCCTTGCAGGTCGCGATGCATGGCGACCGCATACAGGACGCTGTCAGGCGGGACGTCAAGCTGCCCGCTACGCACCTGACGAATCAGCCCGCCTATCCATTTTTCCGACCGTTTGCGTGCCAGGCGTCCTTGCCAGTGTTCGATGCCAACTCTGCCGCCGCTCTCTATCATGGCGCCCAGGTCGCTGGCCCGCTGCTTGGCCTCGACCGCATCTAGCGGGACGGCCGCCCACTGGCAGACCGACTTGCACAGAATGAGCTGCAACTCGGGAAAAAGGGTAAACCGGCTCGTGTGTTCCCATTCGCTTGCGGCCTCGCGTAGCGTCTGATGGGTAAGATTGGCCAAGGCCTCGATCTTTTCCGGGATCATCAGCTGCTGCACGAAAAGATGCTTGCGATGGCGATGCGGCTCATCATCCAGGCTCTGCACGCCATCGACGCCAAGCAGCGTTTTCTGTATGCGCCTAGGCATGGCGCCGTGTCGCATGAACCTGGTTTGGTCGTAGAACAGCCGCGCCGCTTCCTCACCCATCATGAATATGGTTTTCTGCAGCATGAGCCGACCCTGGTAGACGTCAGTTTCAAGCTCGCGGCATGTGTGAAGAACGAGAGTGTAGCCCTGGTTCAACAGGCTCAGGGTGCTGTCGAATTGCGGGGCATGAGGCATTTCCATGCAGACACTTTAGCCCGCGAGTTTCCATAGGTGCATGCGTTAACCCACACAGCCCGGCAGGGAAGGGCTTCACTCATGCTAAAATTGCGGTCCGGATAAGCCGGCACACAGCCCTTATCCAGCTCTCTCACAATCAATACTAGGAAATGCAATGAGCCAAATCACCATCGAACATAACCCCAGCGAAGACAAACTGAAGCAGCTTGGCGTAGCCAGCTGGTCCATCTGGGAAAAGGAAGTGTCCAAGTTCCCGCTGGATTTCACCATGACCGAAAGCGCCTACGTGCTGGAAGGCGAAATCCACGTGACCCCGCAAGGCGGTGACAAGGTCGTGATCAAGGCCGGTGATTTCGTGGTGTTCCCCAAGGGCCTGAAGACCCAGTGGGAAGTGGTCAAGCCGCTGCGCAAGCACTACAAGCACAGCTAAGCTGTCATTGGATCGATAAATAAAAAACCCGCCAATGGCGGGTTTTTTATTTGGATTCCTGGTGGAGATGAGGAGGATCGAACTCCCGACCTTCGCATTGCGAACGCGATGCTCTCCCAGCTGAGCTACATCCCCGTTGAATCATGCCTAACGCGGCAGTGTGCTTTATACTTCAGGCAATCAATGCAAAGCCTATCACAATGAATAAATACTTAAAAAGAGCCATTTGGGTTGTCGTAGCGATACTGGGAGCGGGGGCACTGGGCGGAATTGCGCTGCACCGCGGCGAAAGCATCAACGCGTTGTGGTTCATCACTGCTGCCGTATGTGTTTATGCGCTGGCCTATCGCTTTTATTCTGCATGGATCGCCGCGCATGTGCTTATGGTAGATGCCACTAGGGCGACACCGGCGGAAACCATGGAAAACGGCCGCGATTTCGTGCCGACCAATAAGTGGGTGGTGTTCGGCCACCACTTTGCCGCCATCGCCGGCCCTGGCCCACTAGTCGGCCCTACGCTTGCCGCGCAGTTCGGCTATCTGCCGGGAACCTTATGGATATTGATCGGTGCTGTGCTTGGCGGCTGCGTGCAGGATATGGTGGTGTTGTTCCTCTCCACGCGGCGCAAGGCCAGAAGCCTGGGGCAGATGGCGCGGGATGAGCTGGGGCCAATTGGCGGCGCAGCAGCGTTAGTCGGTACCTTCGCCATCATGATCATCCTGATTGCCGTGCTCGGGCTGGTCATCGTCAATGCCATGAAGCATAGTCCGTGGGCAACTTCCACTGTGGCGGCGACCATTCCTATCGCCATGG
>DASTRT010000262.1:0-6110 GCA_035761085.1 Methylophilaceae bacterium | reverse complement strand
CCATTACCGAAGCCCTCAAGGGCCTGGGCAAGCTATCCAATGAAGAGCGCCCGGCTGCCGGTGCCGCCATCAATGTGGTCAAGCAGGCGGTTGAATCAGCGCTCAAGCAAAGACGGGATGCCATTCTTCAGGCAGAGCAGGAGAAACAGCTGGCCAGCGAATCGCTGGACGTCACGCTGCCGGCTCGCAGCCAGGGCAGGGGTGGGCTGCATCCTGTATCGCTGACGCTGCGACGCCTTACCGAACTGTTCCGCTCCATCGGCTTTGAAGTGGCCGACGGACCCGAAATCGAATCCGATTTCTACAACTTCACAGCACTCAATATTCCGGAAGACCATCCGGCGCGCGCCATGCACGATACCTTTTACATCGACGACCAGCACGTGCTACGCACCCACACCTCGCCCGTGCAGATCCATTACATGGAAGACACGCTGAAGGCGAAGGGCGCGCCGCCGTTCAAGATCATCGCTCCTGGCCGTGTGTACCGCGTGGATTCCGACGCTACCCATTCGCCCATGTTCCATCAGGTCGAGGGTCTGTGGGTAGATGAAAACATCAGCTTCGCCAACCTCAAGGGCGTGGTGCAGGATTTCCTGCAGCGCTTTTTCGAGCGCGACGACCTGGTCGTGCGCTTCCGCCCATCGTTCTTCCCGTTCACCGAGCCTTCGGCCGAAATGGACCTGAGCTGGAACGGCGGCTGGCTGGAAATCGGCGGCTGCGGCATGGTGCACCCGGAAGTGTTCCGCCACGTGAACGTGGATAGCGAAAAATATCGCGGCTTCGCCTTTGGTTTGGGCGTCGAGCGCCTGGCTATGTTGCGCTATGGCGTCAACGACCTCAGGTTGTTCTTCCAGAACGACCTGCGTTTCCTCAAGCAATTCGGATAAATCATGCAATTCAACGAGAAGTGGTTACGCACTTTTGTAAATCCATCGCTGAATAGCGATGCTCTTGCCCATGCGCTGACCATGGCCGGCCTGGAAGTCGAGGCCCGTTGGCCAGCAGCCGAGCCATTCAGCAAGGTGGTGGTGGCGCAAGTCCTGAGTGCCGAAAAGCATCCGGACGCCGACCGCTTGCAGGTTTGCAAAGTTGATGCCGGCACTGAAGAGCCTCTGCAGATCGTCTGCGGCGCGCCCAATGCCCGGGCAGGATTGAAAGTTGCGTGCGCCTTGATCGGCGCCGAGCTGCCCGGCATTTCCATCAAACAGGCCAAGGTGCGCGGCGTGGAATCCTTCGGCATGCTGTGCTCGGCCAAGGAACTCGGCATTTCCGAAGAGGGTAGCGGCATTATCGAATTACCGGCCGACGCCCCTGTTGGCAAGGATTTGCGCGAGTACCTCGAGCTCGATGACCAGATCATGGTGCTCAAGCTCACACCCAACCGCAGCGACTGCCTGAGTATCATCGGCATCGCGCGGGACGTAGCCGCGATTACCGGCGCCAAGCTGTGCAACCCCAAGGTGACTTCGGCTGCTGTCGAGATCCAGGATCGCAAAAGCGTATCGGTCAAGGCAGCGGAAGCCTGCCCGCGCTACACAGGTCGCATGATCAAGGGCGTCAATGCCAAAGCTCCGTCACCGGAATGGATGGTACGCCGCTTGGAGCGCTGCGGTTTGCGCAGCATCAGCGCCATCGTCGATATCACCAATTACGTGTTGCTGGAAATGGGCCAGCCATTGCACGCTTTCGATGCAGACAAGCTCAAAGGCGATATCCAGGTGCGCATGGCCAAGGCCGACGAACCCATCAAACTGCTCAACGACGAGACCGTCGAGCTGCAATCCGATATGCTGGTGATCGCCGATGACCAGGCGGCTGTCGCTCTGGCGGGCATCATGGGCGGGGCGGGCACGGCAGTGTCGGACGATACCGTCAATGTGTTCCTCGAAAGCGCGTTCTTCAGCCCCGCTGCCATCATCGGCAAGGCGCGCAGGCTGGGTTTCAGCAGCGACTCCTCCTACCGCTTCGAGCGAGGGGTGGATTTTGCCAACACCGTTACCGCGCTGGAGCGTGCCACCAATCTGATTCTGGAAATCTGTGGGGGTCAGGTCGGACCGATTACTGAAGCGGCCTCCACGCTGCCTGAGCGCAAGCCGGTCAAGCTGCGCCTGGATCGCCTCGCTTCCGTGCTTGGTATTCCGCTGGATGCTGCCCAGGTGGCTGGGCTGTTCGATCAACTTAGCTTCGACTACACCCAGCAAGCCGGTGTATTCGAAGTTATTCCGCCCAGCTATAGATTCGATATCCGCATCGAGGAAGATCTGATCGAAGAAGTCGCTCGCCTGCACGGCTACGACAATATTCCGCCGATCGCGCCGCATGCCGATCTGCAGATGCTGCCGCTGCCCGAGGAAAAGCGCGACCGCAATTGGCTGCGTGACGTTCTGGCCTCCCGCGATTACCAGGAAGTGGTGACTTACAGCTTCGTCGATGAAAGCTGGGAACGCGATCTGCTGGGCAACCCGGAGCCGATACCGCTCAAGAACCCGATTGCCAGCGACATGAGCGTCATGCGTACCAGTCTGTGGGGCGGTCTGCTCGATACCCTGGTCTACAACCTCAACCGCAAGCAGGAGCGTGCGCGCCTGTTTGAAGTTGGCGCCGCCTATTTCCGCGATGGCCAAACATACCGGGAAATCACGCGTATCTCCGGGCTCGCTTATGGTGCATCTGCGCCCGAACAATGGGCACAAGCGGCGCGCGACGTGGATTTTTACGACGTAAAGGCAGAGGTGGATACATTGACCTCGGGCCGCGCCGACTATGTGCCGGCGCAGCACCCGGCCCTGCATCCCGGCCAGACGGCACGCGTTATGCTTGCTGGCAAGGCAATAGGGTGGCTAGGCAAGCTGCATCCGAAATGGCAACAGCACTATGATCTCCCCAGGGGCGCCATTCTGTTTGAGCTCGATGCAGAGCCGTTGCTGAGCCACGCATTGCCGCAGTATCAGGAATTACCCAAATTTCCACCGGTGCGCCGCGATCTGGCCGTGATCGTCGACGAGAAAGTCCCGGTTCAGGCGATTCTGGATACTGTGCGCAATGCTAAAATTCCCACGCTGCATGGCATTGCATTGTTCGATGTCTACAAGGGAAAAGGCATCGCCGAAAACAAAAAAAGCCTTGCTTTTCTTGTGCTTATGCAAGATACTCAAAAAACCTTAACGGACGCAGAAGCCGACGAGGTCATGGCGAAAGTACTCGCTCTCATGGTGCAAGAGCATCGTGCAGAGCTGAGAACCTAAACAAATAATAAGTAGGAATTGTAATGACACTCACGAAAGCCGATTTAGCCGATTTGCTGTTTGAACAGGTCGGCCTAAATAAACGCGAGGCCAAGGATATGGTTGAAGCGTTTTTCGAGGAGATTCGTACAGCGTTGGAAAACGGGGATAGTGTGAAACTTTCAGGATTTGGCAATTTCGAATTACGCCAAAAATCAGAGCGCCCCGGACGCAACCCGAAAACTGGTGAGGAAATTCCCATCACCGCACGTCGGGTGGTCACCTTCCATGCGAGCCAAAAGCTCAAAAGTAAGGTAGAGGAGGCTTATGCTGGAGCCCACAGCTAAAGCACCCCTGCCACCGATTCCGGCAAAGCGTTACTTCACCATCGGTGAGGTAAGTGAGCTGTGCGGCGTCAAGCCGCACGTGCTGCGTTACTGGGAGCAGGAATTCACCCAGCTCAAACCGGTCAAGCGTCGCGGCAACCGCCGCTACTACCAGCATCATGAAGTGCTGCTCATCCGTCGCATCCGCGAGCTGCTCTATGAGCAGGGCTTTACCATCAGCGGCGCACGTAACCGTCTTGAAGATGCGGATGTGAAGAGTGAATTCACGGTTTCGGCGCAGAACCACAATTCCGCGCCGGCGAATCATCATTCAGAGCCGGATGTGGATATGCTTGCACTGCGCAGCGAGCTGCGCGAAGTCATCTCCCTGCTCAATCATCGTCCGTAAAACGGACTTCGTTTTCTCCCCGCTTTTCGGCTATAATTGCGACCTTGCTGCGATTCAAGCGCAGCAACGGTTCGGGGCGTAGCGCAGCCTGGTAGCGTACTTGCATGGGGTGCAAGGGGTCGGGAGTTCGAATCTCCCCGCCCCGACCAAAAATTAATCTGTCAGTAATAAATCAGCCAGCTCAATGCTGGCTTTTTTACTTTTAGAAGAAGCCTCTCCGAGCAGTGGTTAGAGTTGCTCCTTTTGAGGCTGTAAAAAGGAAGACCCGTCTAACCCGGATACGCTTGTCTATGTAATTAGGACTGAGCAAGCCAGGCTTGCTGCATTAAAGGAATAATCGGGCTAAAGGCCCTAGCCCCCTTGCAAGCATAAGGTCACGTGAAAATGAAAACGGCCCACATTTCTGCGGGCCGTTTTTAATTTGGTGGGGGATGACAGGATCGAACTGTCGACAAACGGATTAAGAGTCCGCTGCTCTACCAGCTGAGCTAATCCCCCGTGAGGAGCGAGATTATCCAAGACTGAGCGGCTGACGTCAACCTCCAGCCCATGATAAAGTCGGAGTCATGAATACTCGTATCGTATCCACCTCGCCCTTCGAGGGCCAGCGGCCGGGTACTTCCGGTTTGCGCAAGAAGGTTTCCATCTTTAAGCAGCAGCATTATCTGGAGAATTTCGTCCAGAGCATTTTCGACATTGTCGCTGCACCTAAAGGTGCCATGCTGGTGCTAGGCGGGGATGGCCGCTACTACAACCGTGAGGCAATCCAGGTCATTCTAAAGATGGCCGCAGCCAACGGCTTCGGCAAAGTGCTGGGTGGGCAGGGTGGCCTGCTTTCGACACCGGCGGCTTCCTGCGTTATCCGACAGCATGGCGCCTTCGGCGGCATCATTCTTTCCGCCAGCCATAACCCGGGCGGGCCCGAGGGCGACTTCGGCATCAAGTACAACGTGACCAATGGCGGCCCTGCCCCGGAGAAGGTGACCGAAGCCATCTATGCGCGCACTCGGGAAATCTGTGAATACAAAATCCTCGATGCGCCGGACGTGAAGCTGGATGTATTGGGCACACACGATCTCGGCGGCATGCTGGTGGAAGTCATCGACCCGGTGGCGGAGTATGCCGACCTCATGCAGTCCTTATTCGATTTCGGTGCGATTCGCAAGCTTCTTGCAAGCGGTTTTCGCATCCGGTTCGATGCCATGCATGCTATTACCGGGCCTTATGCCCGCGAGATTTTGTTGAATCGCCTCGGCGCACCTGCTGACAGCCTGATGAACTGTGTGCCGCTGGAGGATTTCGGCGGTGGCCATCCAGACCCCAATCTCACTTATGCGCATGAACTGGTGGAAGCGATGTATGCCGACGATGCGCCAGATTTCGGCGCGGCATCGGATGGCGACGGCGATCGCAACATGATCCTGGGCAAGCAGTTTTTCGTTACGCCTTCCGACAGTCTGGCCGTGATTGCTGCCAATGCCGGCATGGCCCCTGGCTATGCACAACGGTTGAAAGGCGTGGCGCGCTCCATGCCGACCAGCGCGGCTGTTGACCGTGTGGCAGAAAAGCTAGGCATTCCTTGCTATGAAACCCCGACTGGCTGGAAATTTTTCGGCAACCTCATGGATGCCGGCAAGGTGACCTTGTGCGGTGAGGAGAGCTTCGGCACCGGCTCGGATCATGTCCGCGAGAAAGATGGCCTGTGGGCTGTGCTGTTCTGGCTCAACATTCTCGCGCTCAAGAAGCAGTCGGTTGAGCAGGTGCTCATGGAACACTGGGACGAATTCGGCCGCAATGTCTATTCACGCCATGATTATGAGTGCCTGCTGAGCGACGCTGCCCACGGCATCATGCAGCATCTGCGGGAAAGCTTCGACCGCTTGCCCGGCAAGCGATTCGGCCGGTATGTCATCAAGGCGTGTGACGATTTCAGCTATTGCGACCCGGTCGACGGCAGCATCAGCGACAGGCAAGGCGTGCGCATCCTGTTCGAGGACGGTTCACGCATCGTGTTCCGCCTTTCCGGCACCGGAACCGATGGCGCCACCTTGCGCATCTACCTCGAAGCCTATGAACCCTCGGCCGAATTGCATCACCTCGATGCCCAGATTGCTCTGGCCGAGATGATCAGCATTGCGCTGCAGTTAT
>DASTRT010000261.1:0-11632 GCA_035761085.1 Methylophilaceae bacterium | reverse complement strand
GAGCGCCACCTGCAAGCCGCGATAGAAGAGCGGGAATCGGTTATCAGCCTGGAGGAAGCGATTGCCGCATTGGATGAGGTTGAGGCAGAACCAACGCCGCCGCCACTCCTTTGCGATGTGGTCGACATGCATCGCGACCTGCTACGCGAGCCTGCCTGGTGCGACGCGATCTCGCACCAGATCGGCCAGTTCTGCGCCGCCTATTTCGATCGGGACCAGGCCGATTGGCACCCGGACCGGCAGGCCGATCTCTACCAGAGCTGGCGCGAAGTCCTGATGCAGGACCACAGCGTTGCGCTGCTGATGCACGCGTCGGGGATTGCCGGCAAAGCAGCAGCATTCGCCGAAACTGCCGAGGCGCAAATCCAGCAGTGCCTGCAGCAATTGGAAGTGGCGTCGATCGATCGGCATCCCTATCTGCAGGCGGTGCTGCTGCGGGTGAGCGGCTGGGCGGCATGGTGCGCATATCTGCGCTGGCAGGCTAGGCTGGTGGGCGAGGAGCATAACCTGCTGGTTGATCTGCTCGCTATCCGCTTGAGCTGGGAGTGCCTGGTCGATGACGGCAAGCGTAGCGCCGGCTCGGTCTGGATCAAGTGGCAATCGGCCTGGCGCAAGCATCTGCAGGATACGGATGAGCGCAGGCTGCAAGTTCTACTGCTGTGGCAGCGAGCACACGAAATCAGTTATCAGTATGCGCTTTTCGGCCGCCTGCTTGCCGCCGAGGCCCCTGCGCAAACCACTCGCCCGCAAGTGCAGGCTGCGTTCTGCATCGACGTGCGCTCGGAAGTTTTCCGCCGGCATCTTGAAGCGCAGTCGCCGGGCATAGCGACGATAGGTTTTGCCGGGTTCTTCGGCCTGCCGATCAGCTATGCGCCCATCGGCACCGGCGCTTCTCGCCCGCAACTGCCGGGCCTGCTCGCCCCCTCGCTGGAAATTTCCGACACCACGGGCGACAAGGCTCTCGATCAAAAGCTGATTGAGCAGCGTCAGGGCAAGCTCCGCAGCACGTCAGCCGTGCGCACTTTCAAGGCAGTGCCGGCTTCTGCCTTTACCATGGTGGAAACCCTGGGCCTGGGCTACGCCGCCGAGCTGCTGAAACGCAGCCTCGCCAGAAGCGGGACTGAATCCACGGATGCGCTTGGCCTACGCAAGTCACAGCAGGCCAGGCTGCGGCCGACGTTGGACTGCTGCTCAGCCGAAGACCTGGAAAAACTCAGCGGAATCGTGGCCGGCGCGCTCAAGGGCATGAACCTCACCCAGAACTTTGCGTCGCTGGTGCTGCTGATCGGCCATGGCAGCGAGAGCATCAATAATCCACAGCGGGCAGGGCTGGATTGCGGCGCTTGCTGCGGCCAGTCGGGTGAAGTCAACGCACGCGCCCTTGCAAGCCTGCTCAATGACAAGGCGATGCGGGCCCGACTCGCGCAGCATGGCATTGCCATCCCGCAGTCCACCGCGTTTGTCGGCGGCCTGCACAATACGACGACCGATGAAGTGACGCTGTTCGATACGGAGCCGATCGAGGTCAGTCATGCTTCTGCCTTACGAGAGATCAGGGCGCAGCTGGCGGCAGCGGGAGACGCGACACGGCGTGAGCGTGCGCCGGGGCTTGGATTACAGGACCTGGCAGGAAATGCCGGGAAGCTGATCCGGGCAATGAGGCGGCGCGCCAACGACTGGTCGGAAACCCGGCCGGAATGGGGGCTCGCCAATAATGCCGCATTCATCGTCGCACCGCGCAGCAGGACAAGAGGTCTCGACCTGGGCGGGCGTTCCTTCCTGCACGAATACGATCACGCGCATGACAGCGATGGAGCCCTGCTGGAGCAGATCCTGACGGCGCCCATGCTGGTCACCCACTGGATCAATATGCAGTACTTCGCCTCAACCGTCGACAACAGGCGCTACGGTAGCGGCAACAAGACGCTGCACAACGTGGTGGGTGGGCGACTGGGAGTCTTCGAGGGCAATGGCGGCGACTTGCGTATCGGGCTGGCCTGGCAATCGGTACACGATGGCGAGCAGCCGCGCCATGCGCCGCTGCGGCTCACGGTAGTGATTGACGCGCCGCGCGACTACATCGAGCGCGTGATTTCTAGGCACGAAACGGTCAGCCATCTGGTACAGCACCAATGGCTGTATCTGGCCCGGTGGGAAGGCAAGAATCTGGAGCTGTACCGGCATGGCCGCCGGGAAGCGTGGCTGCCGGCAGGGGCTTCGACAACCGCCGCATGAGAGTGGAGATCAGCCACCGGCGCTGCCGGTGGCTTGCTCGATGATCGTACTGGTCAGGGCGCACCCAACAAAAAAGCCAGGTTTCGCTGGCTTCTAATCGAAATCTGAAAACGCTTATTAGTTAACTGCGTCTTTGAGTGCCTTGCCAGCGACGAATGCTGGAGCCTTACGGGCGGCAATCTTGATTTCCTTGCCGGTTTGCGGGTTGCGGCCGGTGCGGGCGGCGCGTTGGCTGACCTTGAAAGTACCAAAACCGATCAGGCTGACGCTGTCACCCTTCTTCAGCGCTTGCGTAACGCTGGCGGAGAATGCGTCAACGGCCTTGGCGGCGTCGGCTTTGGAGATACCTGCTTCTGCTGCCACTGCAGCGATGAGTTCTTGCTTGTTCATAGTGTTCCTTTGTCTTGTTGAATGATGAAGACTTGCAACTTAGCAGAACCTGTTACTTAGCGGCCCTGTCAGGCGCTTTTTAACACAGATTGCCCGCTCTAGACCATAGATTTTCCTGAATGGGCGCCGTTTTATGCATAATGAGGTCCGCAGGACCCATTGATATGACCCAACAGCAACAGAAGCCGGCTTTACCTTTCGAGTACGTGGTATCGGTGCGCACCCTGTGCGACCTGACGGCGAAGCTCGGCGACCTGGACCAGCGCTTCACTCCTGCACCCACCGCGCTGGAAGGCATGGCGGGCCATGTGGCCGTTACTAGCAGCCGCGATTCCGGCTACCAGACCGAGATTCCACTCACCGGCGAATTCGAGAATATTTTCGTGCGCGGCCGCGCCGATGGCTATGACCCGGAGCAGAACCAGCTGGAGGAGATCAAGACCTACAAGGGCTCCATCGACCGCATCCCCGAGAACCATCGCATCCTGCATTGGGCGCAGCTGAAGGTGTACGGCTGGCTCTTCTGCCAGGAGCGCGAGCTGCAAGAGATCAACCTCGGCGTCGTTTACTACAACGTTTCGTCGCGCGACGAGACGGTTTTCGTGGAAGCCTATACGGCTGCGGAGCTGGAAGCATTTTCCATCGACCTTTGCATCAAACTGCGCGCCTGGGCCGCGCAGGAGGTGGCGCACCGAGAGGCGCGGGACAAGGCGCTTCGGGATATCGCATTTCCCTACGCCGAATTCCGTACAGGCCAGCGGCAATTGGCCGAGGCCGTGTATAAAACCGTGAAGCGTGGCAAGGCGCTGATGGTGCAGGCCACCACCGGCATCGGCAAAACGCTGGGCACCATGTTCCCCATCATGAAGGCGATGCCGGAGCAGAAGCTGGACAAGATTTTCTTCCTCACCGCCAAGACTTCCGGCCGTCGATTGGGGCTGGAGGCGGTCAAGGCGATCCGCAAGAAAAATCCGGATCTGACGATCAGAGTTGTCGAGCTCGTGGCGCGCGACAAGGCGTGCGAGCATCCGGACAAGGCGTGCCACGGCGAATCGTGTCCGCTAGCCAAAGCCTTTTACGACAAATTGCCCGCCGCGCGGCTGGAGGCTTTGCAACTGGAAGAGATGGACAAGCCCGCGCTGCGCCAGGTGGCGCAACGCCACGAAGTCTGCCCTTATTACCTCGGCCAGGATTTGTCGAACTGGGCGGATGTCGTGGTGGGCGATTACAACTACTATTTCGATCTCTACGCCCTGCTGTTTGCTGGCACGGCGGTCAACGAATGGCGCGTGAGCCTGCTGGTGGACGAGGCGCACAACATGGTGGACCGGGCGCGGGACATGTATACGGCCGAGCTGGATCGCGTGAAGCTGGTCAATCTCGTTGACCGGGCGCCCAAGCAATTGCGCGGCGTACTGGATCGGCTAGCGGACGCGTGGGATCTGGTCGCGATGAAGCAGGAGGTCGAGTACCAGGTGTATCCGGAGATCGACGAAGGCCTGCAGATTGCGCTGAATCGAGTGGTAACCCGCATTACCGATTACCTGGCGGATCACCCGACGCAGAATGAACCCGTGCTGCTGGATTTCTATTTCGATGCCATGATGTTCTCGGCGCTGGCGGATTCCTTCGGCGAGCACAGCCTGTTCGATATCACCAAAAAGCCGACCATGGCGTATCTGCTGGCGGAGCATTCGGTGCTGTGCATCCGCAATGTGGTGCCCGCGTATTTCCTGCGCCAGCGGTTTGCCACGGCGCAATCGAGTACGCTCTTCTCCGCCACCTTGAGCCCCAGCCATTATTACCACGACATGCTGGG
This sequence comes from Methylophilaceae bacterium, assembly GCA_035761085.1. GTDB lineage: Bacteria > Pseudomonadota > Gammaproteobacteria > Burkholderiales > Methylophilaceae > DASTRT01. The sequence continues at coordinate 7,188 of DASTRT010000261.1, read as the reverse complement.
CCTGCCGGACAAGACGCCATTCCTGGAAGTGGAGTCGCCCTTCAAGCCCGAACAGCTGGAGGTGCGCATCGCGCGGCATATTTCCACCAAATACCGTCGGCGCGACAAGGCCATCATTCCCATCGTCGAGCTGGTGGCGAAACAGTACGAAGCAAGGCCCGGCAATTACATGTTTTTTGCCAGCAGCTTCGAGTATCTGGACCAGGTGCGCGAGGTGCTGGAAGCGCGCCACCCTGCAATCCCGGTGCGCATGCAGCAGCGCTACATGAACGAAACCGAGCGGCATGCTTTTGTGGAAGGCTTCACCGTGTCTTCTACCGGCATTGCCTTTGCCGCGCTGGGCGGTGCCTTCGGCGAGGCCATCGATCTGCCGGGCGAACGCCTCATCGGCGCTTTCATCGCTACGCTCGGCATGCCGCAGGTCAACCCGATCAACGAGCAGATGCGCGAGCGCATGGAACTGCTGTTTGGCGACGGCTTCGATTATGCCTACTTCTACCCCGGCATGCAGAAGGTGGTACAAGCCGCCGGCCGCGTGATTCGTACAGTTTCGGATAGGGGCCTCGTCGTGCTGCTGGACCAGCGTTATAACGAGCCAGGGGTGAGAAAGCTGCTGCCCAATTGGTGGCAACCGACGAGCCGATGATTGTCACTCTTGTCTGCCATTCGGGCTTGACACCGAATCCAGAAAGCAAAGTGAGAGCAGGTTTATTCCTAACCATCTTTCTTGTGATTTGAAATAAAGCCAACTATATTGGATTAACCATTCTCGAAGTATTGAGATAGCTCAATTCGGTGTCTGCAAAATCATGCCAAACTGCACCAAGGTGTTGATGATTATTGGTAAGGGGATTTCAAGTTGAGTTATTCGGTTACATCTCATTCGAATACAGCCTGGCCTATCCATTAAAGATATGGCATTGATTCCCGGCACCCAAATTTTCAGTGGCAGTAGTAGAGATAAAAATCCTTTCAGCGCAGTTTTACAGGCGCCCACACGAAAGACCTACAGCCTTACGCTGGCCCGTAAACTCATCATTTGGTTTTTTGTTGCTGTTGCGATAGCGGGACCGGTCGTTCTGGCCTTGCACCAGGCAAGAAGTGTCAGCCTGCAAGCCGAGATGGACAAGGTGACGAGCTACGCGCTCGATGTGCAGAACCGCGCTGACATGACGACCGACCAGACTGACGCAGGCATCCGTTCATTAGCCCAAAGCAAGGCAACTGACCCATGCTCGGCAAGTCAGATAAAGCTCATGCGCCAGATTGATCTGAGCTCCAGCTATATACAGGCCATTGGCCATGTGGAAGGAGAAACGATGATCTGCTCTTCCATCTGGGGCAACCGGGAATCCTTCAATCTCGGACCAGTGGATTTCACCAGCAAGCGAGGCATCAAGTTCCGCACCAATGTTAACTTTCCATTTGATCCTGCAAGCAAATATGCGGTCATTGAGAGAGATGGGTATGCAGCAATCATTCACAAACAATTGCCCATCGATGCCACCACCCAGGAAAAGGATGTCTCGCTCGCAACCATGTGGCTGGATTACGGCCAGGTATATGCTTCAAAGGGGACCATCAAGCCTGAATGGATCAAGGCGTTAAACGGCAAAAAATCCATTCAACTGGTAGATGATGGGTATGTGGTTGCAATTGTCCGCTCACCCAAGTATCGCGCCGCTTCGCTGGCAGCGCTGCCCAAGACCTATATCAACCAGAGAATTAATGAGCTGACCTTGTTCCTGCTGCCGGTAGGGCTGGTCTGTGGCTTGTTGCTTGCGATTGCGGTTTTTTATCTGATTCGCAGCCAATCCTCCATGCAGGCCTTCCTGAAAGCGGGGCTGTCGAGGAATGAGTTTTTCATGCATTACCAGCCGATCGTTGATCTAACCACCAGAAAATGTGTAGGTGCGGAAGCGCTGCTCCGCTGGGAACGTGCGAATGGCGAGCCAATGCGTCCGGAAATATTCATTCCGGTAGCGGAGGAGTCAGCGTTGATTCATTCCATTACCGAGCGGGTCGCAAAGCTGGTAGGTAAGGACGCGCAAAAAGTATTCGCTGAGCATCCCGATTTCCATCTGGCAGTCAATGTATCCGCCGCTGATTTCTATGCCGAAGACATCTTGCAGATATTGCACAGCTTGAAAGAAGCAACAGCGGCCGGGGCCGGGAATCTGATGGTGGAAGCGACCGAACGCTGCCTCATGGATGCGTCCGCCGCGAAGTCCGTAATCACCCAGATCAGGGCTGCTGGTGTGCAGATTGCACTGGATGATTTCGGGACGGGATATTCCAGCCTCTCCTACCTGGATGCCTTCCAGATTGACTACATCAAGATCGATAAATCCTTTGTGGACAAAATCGGCATCGATGCCCCGACCAGCTATGTGGTCGCCCATATCATCGAGATGGCCAAATCCATGGGCATGAAAATGATTGCGGAGGGTGTGGAAACAGAAGAGCAAGCCACGTACCTCCGCGAGCATGGCGTGCATTACGCACAAGGGTGGCTGTTTGGAATGCCCATGCCCTTCGAAGAGTTCCTCAAGCTGGCCACAACAAGATAATTGTCTCAGGGCTATGACAGGGAATATTGCACAACCTTGAATGGCTACTTCCACAAGCAAAAAAGCCAGCTTGCGCTGGCTTTCCATATTGCACTGACTGGCTTCGATTACTTGGGCAGGTAGGGAATCGTTCCGGCCACGTCGGTATCGTCGATCAGCCACAGCGTGCTGTCGCTGCCTGCCGTCCTGGCCTTGCCGAAAGGCGCGTATTCCGGATCGTTGGCAAATGCCTTGGCCGCTTCCTTGTTGGGGAACTGGATCAGCGCGATGAGCGAGAGGTCGCCCGGGTTGCCTTGCAGCACATCGATATTGCCGCTGCGCGAGAGGTACTTGCCGCCGTGTTTGGCGGCGATGTCATGTACGCGGGCCGCATACTCGGGAACCCATTTGTCATCCTTGACCAGTACGTTGGCAATGATAAAAGCAGCCATTAAGTCTTCCTTTCTACAGTGATTTTCATTTTGTGCATTGACCCGAAAAGGGGCAACGGAGGCTCGAATCTACGTATTACGTGCAAATCTGACATTCACCAGGTGATTGCGTTCAGATATTGCTGGCTTCCGCAGAGTGATGCCAAGTGCCGGAACCGGAGGATAATGCATATCGACAGGTGAAGATACCGGTAAACGCCCCGAATGTGATTCAATACCTGAAGAGCTCCAGTTAAAAAACCTGAGGAAGAAGACCATGGACGTACGTAAGTTGGACACCGAATTGGCGGTTTCCCCCCAAATCACTCCTGCAGATATCCCCGCTTTGCGGGAACTGGGATACCGCTCGATCATCTGCAACCGGCCGGACGGCGAAGGCGCCGATCAGCCGCTATTCGGGGAGATCGACAAGGCGGCTCAGGAAAATGGCATGCAAGCCCGCTATCTACCGGCGGATGCGGGCAAGGTTACCGACGAGCAGGGGCAGGAATTTGGCGCGCTGCTGGCGGAGCTGCCCAAGCCCGTTCTGGCGTATTGCCGCTCGGGGATGCGGTCGAGCACGATGTGGGCCTTGTCGTCCGCTGGCAAGCTGCCGCTGGAGCAGATCCTCACCAAGGCGAAGGCCGCCGGGTATGACCTCAAGGGCGTCACGCGTCGTATCGCCAATGGCGGACGTACGCCATTGGACGTCACCGAGGCCGAGCACGAGATCGTTATTATCGGCGGCGGGGCAGCCGGTATCGCAACAGCATCCAGCCTGTTGGCACGCTCGCCGGGGCTCGACATCGCCATCATCGATCCCGCGGATGTGCACTATTACCAGCCGGGCTGGACGCTGGTGGGCCGCGGTATCTTCGCACCGCAGGAAACCGTACGCACCATGGGTTCGCTTATTCCGCAGGGTACGCACTGGATCAAGGCTGCAGTAGCGGCCTTCGAGCCTGAAAGCAATGCGGTCATCCTCGACGGCTGCCGGGTGATCAAGTACCGCCAGCTGGTGGTCTGCCCCGGCCTCAAGCTGGACTGGGACGCCATCGAAGGGCTGCCCGAGACCCTGGGCCGCAACGGCGTCACTTCGAATTACCTGTTCCACCTAGCGCCTTACACCTGGGAACTGGTGCAGTCATTGCGTAGCGGCCGCGCGCTATTTACTCAGCCGCCCATGCCAATCAAGTGCGCCGGCGCGCCGCAAAAGGCCATGTATCTGTCGGCGGACCACTGGCGCAGAAACGGCGTACTCGACAAGATTGATGTCCAGTTCCTGAATGCCGGCGGGGTGCTGTTCGGCGTGCCGGAATATGTGCCCGCCCTCATGGAATACGTGAACGCTTACGGTATCGACCTCAAGTTCCAGCACAACCTTATCGCCATCGATGGACCAGCGAAGACGGCAACGTTTGTTCGCACCAGTGCCGATGGCAGCAAGGAGACCGTGCAGGAGCCATTCGACATGATCCACGTCGTGCCGCCGCAGAGAGCGCCCGACTTCATCAAGGTGAGCCCACTGGCCGATGCCGCAGGCTGGGTCGATGTCGACCCGGCCACATTGCGTCACAAAACCTATCCCAATGTTTTCGCCCTGGGCGACGTGAGCAATACGCCTAACGCCAAGACGGCGGCGGCGGCCAGGGCGCAAGCTCCGGTGGTAGCCCACAATGTACTTGCTGCTCTCGGACGAATTAAGGGGGAAGCGCATTACAACGGCTACGGATCGTGCCCGCTGACAGTGGAAAAGGGCAAGATTGTTCTGGCCGAATTCCTTTACGGCGGGAAACTGGCCCCCAGCTTTCCGAAATGGCTGCTCGATGGCACACGTCCTTCTCGTCTGGCCTGGCTGCTCAAGGAACGCATCCTGCCTTCCGTGTATTGGCAAGGTATGCTGAAGGGCCGCGAATGGCTGGTGAAACCCGAACTTTCCGACATTGAGAATTAACCATGAGCAGCAGTGGGGTGGTAGAGATCAACTCTGCCGCCCACTGACCCTCCGACGTTTATAGCGAATCGAAATAACTCAGCATGTCTGCAGATTCGCAAGCGATTGTCGCTCTTCCCATCACTTCAACTCACCGAGACCGATGGGCAAACGGTGGGCACCCCGAGGGATAAATAACGCAAAACCGGGAAGGGGCATGGGCCGGGACCATTGGCTTGGTGCTGCTTTTCTGTTTTAATTTTCCGTAACCGCGGGTAGCGACATGATTCAGGGACAGCGTAGGGAAAGCGAAAGGACCCATCATGGAAGATCGCATCAGCAACATTCTTAAATGGATACTCCTCGCTACGGCGATCGTGTGCTTCGGTCTGCTCGGGTGGGCAACTGTCAAGACATACGAGAAGGCTCCTCCGTTCCCTGACGTATTCGTGGACAGTTCTGGCACCGTGATAATGTCTGCAGAGGACATCATCGCCGGCAAAGGTGGCTTCCAGAAAGCTGACCTGATGGACTACGGCAGCATCTACGGCATGGGCTCGTATTTTGGCGAGGATTATACGGCCTCAGCCCTTGCCCGGCTGGGAGCGCTGACCAAGCAGAACCTGACCGATTCCGCGGTCTTGCCACCCGGCACCAAACCGCCGGCCAACCAGTCGCTCGCCGACACCGGACCTGCCAAGGCCGCAAAGCCAACCACGCCACCACCCGCGTCGCTGACAGAGGCGCTAACCGATGCGGCGGCCACCGCAGAAATGCAGAAGCAACTCCAGGGCATCGATCTGACGCAATCGAAAGTGGTACTTCCCGATGCTGCAGCCAAAGCCATTCGTGCGCTGCAGGCCGAGCTAACTACCAAGCTCAACACGGAGAACCTGTCGGCAGGATGGGTCCCGGCAAAGAGCCTGGACCCCGAGCTGCGCAAGCAGACCGCGGACTTCATTATTTATTCGGCAATCACCACCGTCGCCCGGCGGCCTGACAAGGCGAACACCTCGTGGACCGAGAACTGGCCGTTCGAGCCGAGCGTCGGCAATACGCCGACCACCAATACCTTTCATTGGACGTGGATCAGTTTCTGCTTCACGTTCTTCGCGATGGGCTTCGTGCTGTGGCTTTATCGCGCGTATCTCGACCATCCCGACGATGCACCGATGGAACGTGGCTTGGCGCAATACCGCGCACTGACACCAAGCCAGGTGAGGACCGGCAAGTACTTCATCGTCGTCGCGCTGGTGTTCCTCGCCTCCCAAGGGGCAGGCGCGATCATGGCGCACTCGTATTACGACCGCGTAACGTTCTACGGCATCCAGCTCAATTACATCCTGCCCTTCAACTTCCTGCGCAGCTTCCACTTGCAGGCACCGATCATCTGGATCGGGTTAGGCTGGATCGCCAGTGGGTTGTTCATCGCTCCGGCCATCGCAGGCGGTCGTGAGGCGAAAGGCCAGGGCTTCCTGGTCGACCTGCTCTTCTGGGTGTCCCTGTTCGTCGTCGCCGCCGCTCTCCTCGGAAACTATCTTGGCATCCAGGGCGTGATCGACAAAGGCTGGTTCTGGTTCGGCAATCAGGGGCTGTCATACATCCAACTCGGCCGTTTCTGGCAGATCCTGTTCTTCGTCGCCTTGCTGAGCTGGAGTGTATTGATGTTCCGCGCCTTGTGGCCCAGCCGCGATACTCTGATTGAGGCCACCAGGCAGTTCTGGAGCGGCCGCATCCGGCTAGAGCACCTGATTTGGGCTGCGACCATCAACGTCGCCGTTCTTTACGTTTTCGGGATGATTCCGCTGACCGGAATCGAGAAGAGCTTCACCATCACCGACTTCTGGCGCTGGTGGGTGGTGCACTTGTGGGTCGAGCAATCGTTCGAGTTCTTCGCCGTGGCGATGAGCGCCTACCTGCTGATGTCGCTCGGCCTCGTGTCCCGCAAGCTGGCCGAGCGCTCTGTCTATCTCGAGCTCATCCTGATTTTTCTCGGCGGCGTACTCGGCACGGGGCACCATCTGTACTGGGGCGGCGGCCCGAGCATGTGGGTACCGCTCGGCACGATGTTCTCGTTCATCGAGGTCCTGCCGCTGGTTCTGCTGATTCTGGAGGCGATTTCACAGCACCGGCTGATAAAGGGGGCCGCGGTGTTCGACTACGGTCTCGCCTACCTTTACATCCTCGGCTCGGCCTTCTGGAACTTCGTCGGAGCGGGCGTGTTCGGCGGTGGCACGCTCAACGCGCCGCTCGTCAACTACTACGAGCACGGCAC
>DASTRT010000260.1:0-3207 GCA_035761085.1 Methylophilaceae bacterium | reverse complement strand
CCAGAGTGCCGTAAAACACGAGATCGGCGGCAGTCGCCAATGCGCCGCCCCACACCGGGAAGGGCTCCTGGTTGTACCACACGCGCCTGCCGTGCAGCCCATCCCAGGCCATGAAGCCACCCATGCTGCCATCCGGCCCCGGTGTCATGTTGAGGCTGGCGCCCACCCAGGGCTGGCCCGCCACATATTTGACTTCCACCGGTTCATACGTCATGCAGAGATGGTTCATCGGCACGTAAAACAGGCCGGTGCGTGGAGAATACGCAGCCGGCTGCTCGTTCTTCGCACCCAGCGAGGAAGGGCAGATGCCGTCGGTTTCATGATCCGTATGCGTGGAATAGCGCGGATCTTTCTGGGGTACGCCAGTCGCCAGATCCACCTTAGTTGCCCAGTTGACGTAAGGATCCATCTTCTCCGCCACCAGCAATGTCCCGTCGCGCCGGTCCAAGGTATAGGCGAAGCCGTTGCGGTCGAAATGCGTAGCCAGTTTTTTGCCATCCGCATTCCAGAGGATGACTTCGTTGACGCTGTCGTAATCCCATTCATCATGCGGCGTCAGCTGGTAGCCCCATTTTGCCATGCCAGTCTCGAGGTCGCGGGCGAACAGGGTCATCGCCCACTTGTTATCACCGGGGCGCACATCAGGATTCCAGACCGAAGGATTGCCGGTGCCGTAGTAAACCAGGTCGAGCGACGGATCATAGGAGAACCAGCCCCACACAGGGCCGCCAGCATGCTGCCATCCCTGCTCGGCGGCCTGGGGCTTGAGCCAGGTGCGTACACCAAGATCGGGTTCGGGAAACTTGAGCGCATCGCGCTCGAGTGCCCGGAACGAGCCGCCTTCCTTGTTGCCGCCGTTGATGTCTTCATATACCGAAAGTGCGCTGTATTGCGGGTTGGCGGCATTGAAGTCCTTGCCGATCAGCACATCGCTGTCAGGCCCGGCGCTGTAGGCTTTCCAGGCCAGATCGCCAGTATGGATATCATAGGCCGCCAGGAAGCAGCGAATGCCGTATTCGCCGCCGCTGCATCCGGTCAGCACCTTGTCCTTGAACACATAGGGCGCGTTGGTATTGCTGGCGCCGTCGCGTACCGAATTGACCTGCACCGACCATACCTTGCGGCCGGTTTGGGCATCGAGCGCGACCAGCGTACCGTCGTTCTGCTGCAGGAAGATCTTGCCGTCGCCATAGGCCAGGCCGCGGCTCACGTTGTCGCAGCAGAGAATTTCCTGCACTGCGGGGTCCTGCTTGGGAAAAAACGACCAGCGGATCTTCTGGTCATGGTCGAGATCGAGAGCGTAGACATTGTTGGGGAAGGCCGTCAGCACATACAGGGTATTGCCCACTACCAGCGGTGCGCCTTCATGGCCGCGCGTCACTCCGGTCGAGAAGGTCCACGCCAGTTTCAGGCGGTCGACATTGTGCCGATTTACCTGGTCGAGCCGGCTGTAACCCTGGTTGAAATAATCCTTGCGTGGACTCACCCACTGGTTGTCATCTTGCATGCGTGCAAGCAGATTATCCTGGGCCAGCGAAGTCAAAGGGAGGGCGGTGGCGAGTCCGAGGCACGCCAGGTGGAGAGGTTTGATCACGATGATTCCTTGATGAAGCTGCCGAGTTTTGATTTTTTATAACGAGCAGCGCTCAGGATTGTTGACGAGGGGCATGTCGCCGAGGCAGCCGCTATGGCAGGACTGAGCCCAAGCGACCCGGATTCCGCTGGCGTGGATAAATTAGAGGCGGAGAGCGGACTGGTGCCGGTTCAGCTTCTACCGGCCAACTCGGTAATGCTGCTTAGCACATTGCCTTCTTCCAGCAGTCCGGCGCGCCTTAGTTTTTCCAGAACATTCGGCCGCACTTCCGTCAGTACCAGCCTCGTGCCATGTCGTTTGCAGGTTTGCTGCAGGTCACTGAGCGACTGCAATCCGGTAGCATCCATGAAGGGAACACGGCCCAGGCGCAGCACCAGCGTATTGGCATGGTTATGGATATTCTCCAGCGTGCTTTCCAGGCGTTCCGCTGCGCCAAAGAAGTAAGGCCCTTCCATGGTAAACACGATGGTGCGCTCGGGCAGCGTGAAGTGCTCGGTGTCCGCTTCCCGCCTGAGTTCTTCGGGAGACTGCTGCTGCAGCACGACCGACTCGGCCATGCGCTTCATGAACAATAGCGCGGCCAGCATGACGCCTATGTTCACCGCAATGACCAGATCCGTAAGTATGGTCAGGAAAAAGGTGATCAGCAGGATAGCCACATCGGGTTTCGGCGCCGTGCGCACCATGTGCACGAAGCGGTGCATTTCGCTCATGTTGTAGGCGACGATGAACAAAATGGCAGCCAGCGCAGCCAGCGGAATATGCACTGCCAGCGGCGCCAGCAGCAGCACGATGAGCACCAGGGTCAGCGAGTGCACAATGCCGGCGACAGGACTGGTGCCGCCGTTACGGATATTGGTTGCGGTGCGGGCAATTGCGCCGGTGGCGGCAAATCCGCCGAACAGCGGTGAAAATATGTTGGCAATGCCCTGACCCACCAGCTCCTGGTTGGAGTCATGTCGCGTGCCGGCCATGCTGTCCGCCACCACGGCTGACAACAGGGATTCGATGGCGCCCAGCAGGGCGATGGTGAATGCGGGGCCGATCAGTCGCAGCACGTCGGAAACGGAGAGCGAGGGCGCTTCGAACGTCGGCAGGCTTTGCGGAATGCCGCCGAAAGCGCTGCCTATGGTGGCGACGCCCGGAATATGAAAGATGCCCTGAATGGCGGTTGCGGCAACCATGGCGACCAAGGGTGCGGGCAGGCGCTTGAATACCCTGGGGGAAATCAGCAACACCGCCAGCGTGAATAGTCCCAGCGCGAGTGTCGGCCAGTGCAGATGTGGCATGGCGAGCAGCAGGGCATGCAGCCTCTGGTGGAACTGCATGGCACCGCCCGGTACGGTAAGCCCCAGGAAATCCTTCCACTGGCCGACGAAAATGATGACGGCGATGCCGCTGGTGAAGCCGACGATGACCGGATCGGGAATGTACTTGATAACCCCTCCCATGCGCGTCAGCCCCATTACTACGAGGATGATGCCGGCCATCAGCGTCGCCATTTGCAAGCCGGGGATGCCGTAGCGCGCTGTGATGCCGGCCAGGATGACGATGAAGGCACCGGTCGGACCGGTAATCTGTACGCGGCTGCCGCCGAACAGCGAGGCCAGTAT
>DASTRT010000259.1:0-13959 GCA_035761085.1 Methylophilaceae bacterium | reverse complement strand
TCTATAGCTCGACGAAGACCGTGCTTGATGCTCTGGCTCCCAGAATCATCCCTGGTTCGATTCTGGTGTTTGACGAATACATCGGCAACGAACACTGGCGAGAGGATGAATACAAGGCTTTCCAGGAGGCGGTAAAAGCATACGGCTGGCGCTATGAGTACCTGAGTTTCAGCTTGTTTACCAAGCAAGTTGCAGTGAGGATACTAGAGACACCATGAATTCAACCCCCGACATACATAAACATCAGGCTTCGGTCACCCGTGAGTTGAGGCAGACTCAGGCTGGCCATAAAAGTGTAATCCTGTGGTTTACCGGCTTCTCCGGCTCAGGCAAGTCGACCTTGGCACATGCAGTCGAAGAAGCCTTGTTCCAACGGGGCTGCCGAACCTTCGTTTTCGATGGCGATAATGTGCGCTATGGTTTGTGCGCTGATCTCGGTTTTTCGGAAGCGGATAGAACCGAAAATATCCGTCGCATCGGAGAGATGTCCAAGCTGTTCATCGAAGCAGGCGTCATTGCGCTGACCGCTTTCATTTCTCCGTTCAAGGCAGACAGGCAGAAGGTCCGTGACCTGGTGGGAGAAGGCGACTTCATTGAGATCTACTGTTCAGCACCTATCGAGGTTTGCGAACAGCGCGACGTCAAAGGGCTGTATGCCAAGGCACGAGCTGGCAAGATTGCCAATTTCACAGGTATTTCTTCACCCTATGAACCACCGGAGAATCCCGAGCTTGTCATGGATACCGCAAATCAGTCTCTGGAAGACTGCGTGGCTGCGATTATCCAATACCTGGAGGAGCGCTCGATTCTGGGTGCTCGATAGTTTTATTCGATACCCAGTTCCTGGATCTTCCGCGTAAGAGTGTTTCGTCCCATGCCCAGCTGATTGGCGGCTTCGATACGACGGCCGCCGGTATGCTGCAGGGCTTTCATGATGAGTATCTTCTCGAATTCGCGCGTCCTGATATCCAGGATATTCTGATCCCCGCGGTTAAGCGCATCGGTGACCTCAGCAGCGAGCGCTTCCTGCCAGGAAGCGCTGCTCAAAGGCTTGTTGGCGTCTTCCTTGAGTTCTGGCGGCAAGTCGGCTACGTCGATGTTCTGCCCAGGCGCCATAACAGTCAGCCAATGGCATACGTTCTCCAATTGACGCACATTGCCGCTCCAGCTCAAGGTGGAAAGGTAGCGCAAGGCCGCGGTTGAGGGCTGTTTGGCTTCCACGCCCAGTTCCTGTGCGCTTTGTTGCAGGAAGTGCTTGATCAGCAGCGGTATGTCCTCGCGGCGCTCCCGCAAGGGCGGCAGCCGCAAGCGGATGACATTAAGCCGGTGGAACAAGTCCTCGCGGAACAACCCCAATTTGACGCGCTCTTCGAGGTCCTGGTGGGTGGCGGCGATGATACGCACATTCACCTTGACCGGCTGATGACCGCCAACCCGGTAGAACTGACCGTCGCATAGTACCCGCAACAAACGGGTTTGCAGGTCGGAAGGCATGTCGCCAATTTCATCAAGGAACAGCGTGCCGCCGTCAGCCTGTTCGAAACGCCCGCGCCGTGCGGCTTGAGCACCAGTGAAGGCGCCGCGCTCATGGCCGAACAACTCGGACTCCAGCAGATCCTTGGGAATCGCGGCGGTGTTGATGGCGATAAAAGGCTTGTCCGCACGCGGGCTGTGCTTGTGCAGGGCGCGAGCCACCAACTCCTTGCCGGTGCCGGATTCACCATTGATGAGCACGGTGGCATGTGAGCGGCTCAGGCGGCCAATGGCCCTGAAGACTTCCTGCATGGCGGGGGCCTGGCCGATGATTTCCGGTGTTTCCTCGGGCGCCACCGCTTCGGTGGCCTGGCGCATGCTTTCGTCCACGGCGCGGCGAATGATCTCGATGGCCTGATCCACATCGAACGGTTTCGCCAGATATTCAAAGGCCCCGCCCTGAAAAGCGGCGACAGCACTTTCCAGATCGGAATAGGCCGTCATGATGATTACCGGCACCTCCGGTAGCCGTTTTTTGATCTCCTGCAGGAAATCCAGGCCGGACCCATTGGGCATGCGGATGTCGCTGACAACTACCTGCGGTTGGTCGCTGTTCAGCGCGTTCAACGCTTCCGGAACCGAGGCGAAGGTCTTGAATTCCATATCGGTTCGGGCCAAGGCCTTTTCAAACACCCAGCGTATGGAGCGGTCATCGTCAATAATCCAGATTGGTTTCATATCGGTTTCGCTTCGCAAGTCATTGTCTAGGTAGAAGGTATTTCATCACGGTGCTTTCTATCGGCAGCAGGATGGTAAAGCAGGTATTGCCCGGAGCACTATCGCACTCGATCATTCCGTGATGCTGCGTAATAAATGTCTGTGCCAGCGTCAGTCCCAAGCCGGAGCCGCCTTCCCGGCCGGAAACCAGCGGGTAGAAAATACGGTCGCGGATATCGGCCGGAATGCCCGGGCCGTTATCGATGATCTGCAGTTTGATGGCAACCCGATAGCGCTGCTTGGCGAGGGTGACTTGACGCTCTGCGCGCGTGCGGAACGTGACGCGGCCCTTTCCCTGCATCGCTTGCACGGCATTACGGGCAATATTGAGCACCGCCTGGATGAGTTTCTCGCGATCGCCGATCAATTCCGGCAGGCTGGTGTCGTAGTCGCGTTGTACCACCACGCCTTTCGGGGACTCAGCCAGCAGCAGGCTGCGTACGCGCTCCAGCACTTCGTGAATGTTGGTCGGTTCATACTTGGGCACGCGGTGTGGTACCAACAGCCGGTCCATGAGGGACTGAAGGCGGTCGGCTTCCTTGATGATGACCTGGGTATATTCCCGCAGATTGACCTGCGGCAGCTCGTGCTCCAGCAGCTGTGCTGCGCCGCGCAGGCCGCCTAATGGATTGCGGATTTCATGTGCCAGGTTGCGCAGCAATTCGGCATTGGCTTGCTGCTGGATAAGCATGCGTTCTTCGCGCGCAATGCGCAGCTGTTGATCCATCTGCTGGAATTCCAGCACCAGACACGCGGAAGGCAGATCAACCGGCGTCACTGTGCAGGTGACGGCCAAGGACGTCTGACGCGGCGTAGTGATCAGGAACTCGTGTTCACGGAAAGGGCTGTGGTTTTCAATGGCGTTATCCACTGCCAGATGCAGGATCTCGCAATTTGGAAAGACCTGGGTAATGTCCTGCCCGCAGATCTGCTTGGCGCTTGTGGCAAACAAAACCTCTGCGCTGGGATTGGCGTAGATGACCTTGCGGGATTTGTCGAGCAGGACGACGGCTGTCGCCAGGTGCTCCAGCCCGGCAAAGGAAGAAGGAATATTGTTTTGTACCATGACTCCTGCTGTAAGCAAAAGCTAGGCCAGAAGACTCTAGCTAATCGAGAGTACTCAGTTCTTTCTGCAACAGCTGGATATTCTTCTCGTGCGCTTCGACTTCTGCCTGCAAGCGCTGCATCTTTTCTTCGTACTTCGGCACATTGCGTCGAATCTTGCCATCCTTCGTGCGATAGACCTCAGGTGTCGATTCGCCTTCTGCATAAGCCTTCTTGGCATCTTCCAGCGCCTGCTTCTCCGATTCCAGCTCTTCCGTGAGAATCTGCTTGCGCTTGTCGTCGCGGCGGTTCTGGGTTTCCTTGTCCACGCGCGGGAAATTTGCAGGGGTGGGAGTTTTTACGCGAGGCTTGGCTGCCGGAGAGGCAGGCGCCGTTGACACCGGGGGTTCCAGATCGAGTTTTACGCCGCCCTTGATGGGAACATTCGAATAGGTGACGTGGCCATTTTCATCGACCTTTTTGTAAATTTCCGCCCATGCCGGATGTATCGAGCCCAGCAGGCAGAGCAGCAAGACCAGCTTTTTATTCATGCATGCAGTGTAGTTGAGAACTCATGCCCAAAGCAACGTACCGTAAACGCGGCAGTTGACTGGGCAATAAAAAAGGCGGGTTACCCCGCCTTTTTTACTTCTACCGGCCTGATTAGAGGCTGTAGTACATTGCGAATTCCACCGGGTGGGGTGTCATGCGCAGCTTGTTGACTTCTTCCATCTTCAGGTCGATATAGCTCTGGATCCAGTCTTCGGAGAAGACGCCGCCACGGGTCAGGAACTCGTGGTCGTTGGCCAGGGCTTCCAGGGCCTGATCCAGGGAAGAGCTGACGGTAGGAATGGCAGCGTCTTCTTCCGGTGGCAGATGGTAGAGGTCCTTGGTCGCCGGTTCGCCCGGATGAATCTTGTTCTGTACACCGTCCAGACCAGCCATCAGCATGGCAGCAAAAGCCAGGTATGGGTTGGCGGTAGGATCGGGGAAGCGGGCTTCGATGCGGCGGGCCTTGTCGCTCTGTACGAACGGGATACGAATCGAAGCGGAGCGGTTCTTGGCGGAGTAGGCCAGCTTGACCGGTGCTTCGAAGTGCGGAACCAGGCGCTTGTAGGAGTTGGTGCTGGGGTTGGTGATCGCGTTCAACGCGCGGGCATGTTTGATGATGCCGCCGATGTAGTACAGCGCAAACTCGGACAGGCCAGCGTAGCCGTTGCCTGCGAACAGGTTCTTGCCATCCTTCCATACGGACTGGTGCACGTGCATGCCGGAACCGTTGTCACCAACGATGGGCTTGGGCATGAAGGTGGCGGTCTTGCCATAAGCGTGAGCGGTGTTATGAACGACATACTTCAGTACCTGGGTCCAGTCAGCACGGCGGACCAGGCTGTTGAACTGGGTGCCGATTTCACACTGGCCAGCGGTAGCGACTTCATGGTGGTGAACTTCAACCGGGATGCCCATGCCTTCCAGTGCGATACACATGGCGGAACGGATATCCTGCAGGGAGTCGACCGGAGGAACCGGGAAGTAGCCGCCCTTGACTGCTGGACGGTGGCCGGTGTTGCCGCCTTCGATCTTTTCATCGGAAGCCCATGCGCCTTCTTCGGAATGTACGCGGACCGAGCAGCCTTCCATGCTGGCATTCCATTGCACGGAATCGAAAATGAAGAATTCTGGTTCCGGGCCGAAGTAGGCAACGTCGCCGATTCCGCTGGACTTCAGGTAGGCTTCAGCGCGCTTGGCAATGGAACGGGGGTCACGGTCGTAGCCCTTGCCGTCGGTTGGGTCAACGACGTCACAAGTCAGGATCAGCGTGGGTTCGTCCATGAAGGGATCGATGTTTGCGGTATCCGCATCGGGGATCAGCAGCATGTCGGATGCTTGAATGCCCTTCCAGCCGGCGATGGAGGAACCGTCAAAAGCGTGGCCTTCGGTGAACTTCTCTTCGTTGAAGGCGGAGATAGGCACGGTGACGTGTTGTTCCTTTCCCTTGGTGTCGGTGAAACGGAAATCAACAAACTTGATGTCGTTTTCCTTCACCAGTTTCATTACATCGGCTACTGCCATTTAAATCTCCCCAATAGAGTTAGTTAGTTACGGTAAAAATGAAAAGTGTAAAATTACGGACAAGAGAATCTAGCAGGAACTGTGCCATTCAAAATAAAAAGAATGTTATTTTCACACAGTGGGTTAGAAAAGAAAATTGGAACTTGATGCACACTTATGATGCATGCTGCTGTAAAAGTGCACCATAAATGTGCGAAGGAGTTGGACTCATGGAAACGTTGAATGAAATCCTGCAGATAGCCCGGGAAAGGGCCGAAGCCAAGAAGCTGCCTTATGCAGGAGAGCTGACACCAGAGGAGGCCCATCGCGTACTAGAACTGGCATCTGCTGCAAGACTGGTTGATGTGCGTAGCCAGGCCGAGCTTTATTTCGTCGGGCGAATTCCGCAGGCCGAACACATCGAGTGGGCTTACTATCCCGGCTGGGCCCCGAATCCGGCCTTTACGGCACAGCTCGAGGCGCAGGTGAATCGCGAGGCGCTGGTCATGTTCATCTGCCGTAGCGGTGCCCGTTCCCACAAGGCTGCGACTATGGCCAGCGAGGCAGGCTTTCCCGAAGCCTACAACGTGGCGCAAGGCTTCGAAGGCGATGCTGACCCGGCAGGCCACCGTGGTAACGTGAATGGCTGGAAGGCCGCAGGCCTGCCTTGGGTACAAGGATAATTCGTGACAGACCGCTACGCAGTGATAGGCAACCCGGTAGAACACAGCCGGTCGCCGGAAATTCATAAGGCATTTGCCCTGCAAACCGGGCAGGACATGGATTACAGCAAGGTGTTTGCGCCGCTGGATGGCTTCCAGCGCACCATTGCCACCTTGCACGAGAATGGCTTCAAGGGCGCCAACGTTACCGTCCCCTTCAAGCTCGAGGCCTTCAATCTCGTCAACCAGCTGACTGAGCGCGCGCACGATGCTGGTGCGGTGAATACCCTGGTATTCAATAGCGATGGCATCTATGGCGACAATACCGATGGGGTAGGTCTAGTGCGCGACATCCAGCACAATCTGGATATTCCCATCCAGTCCAAGAAAGTGCTTCTAATAGGCGCCGGCGGTGCGGCCGAGGGCGTGCTGCATCCCATCCTGGAGCAGCATCCGCAATTGTTGGTCATTACCAATCGTACTCTGGACAAGGCATTGACCATGGTGAAGAAGGTTGAAGAGCAGGGCGACTTCCGTTTTGTCTCGGTGAATGCCTATGCGTTTCACGACCTGCAGGGGCATTCCTTCGATATTGTCGTCAATGCCACTTCCACTGGCTTGAGTGATGCCGATCTGCCGCTGCCGGAAGGCCTGTTTGCCGAAGGCGCTCTGGCTTATGACATGATGTACGGCCGCGAGACACCCTTCATGGCTTTTGCGCGCAAGCACAATGCCCACCATATCGCCGATGGTCTGGGCATGCTGGTGGAGCAGGCAGCGGAAGCCTTCTTCATCTGGCGACAGATTCGCCCGGACACCCAACCCGTAATCGCCCAGCTTCGGCTATGAAAATCCGAAGCCCTTGGTGGCGCGCTCTGGTGGCGCTGATCGTGCTGGCCGCGCTCTATCATCTGTGGCTGTTCCTGCACATCTGCTGGTGGATCAACCACAATCCATCGAGTACATCGTTCATGGATGCCAGGCTGGCTGAACTTCGCGAACATGATCCCAAGGCCAGGCTGCAGCACAAATGGGTGGATTACCAGCACATTTCCATCAATCTCAAACGCGCTGTGGTCGCCTCTGAAGACGCCAAGTTTACCGATCACGACGGCTTCGACTGGGATGGTATCCAGAAGGCTTACGAGAAGAACCTGAAGAAGGGCCATATCGTGGCAGGCGGTTCCACTATCAGCCAGCAGCTTGCCAAGAACCTGTTCCTTTCGACCAGCCGCACTCCGTGGCGCAAGGGGGAGGAAGCCATCATTACGATGATGCTGGAAAAGATGATGAGCAAGCGCCGCATCCTGGAGATTTATCTCAACGTCATCGAGTGGGGCAATGATGTCTTCGGCGCCGAGGCGGCAGCGCGTCATTACTTCGGCGTCAGCGCTCGTCAGTTAAGCCCGTATCAGGCAGCGCGGCTGGCGGCCATCATTCCCAACCCGCGCTTCTACGACAAGCGCGGCAACACACGGTACCTGGCACGCCGAACCGGCACCATACAGGCTCGTATGTACCAGTCAGAGGTGCCCTGATGGAATGGTTGTGGGTTGTTGCAATTCTTCTGATGCTGGCCGGTCTGGCTGGCATCATCCTGCCCGCCTTGCCGGGTGTGCCGCTGCTTTATGGCGGCTTGCTGCTGGCTGCCTGGATTGACGGCTTCACGCGGGTCAGTGTCGGAACAATCGTCATACTCGGTGGTTTGGCTGTCCTGGCCTGGATCGTGGATTTTGTCGCCTCCCTGGTCACGACAAAATCCGTCGGCGCCAGCCGTCAGGCCTTGATCGGAACTGTAATCGGCGGGTTGATCGGCATCATCGGCGGTCTGGTCGGCATCATTCTGGGTACCGTCATCGGAGCCGTGCTTGGCGAAATCCTGGCGAGCAGGGATGCCGTTCGCGCAGGACGTGTAGGATTCGCAGCCGGCATGGGTTTCGTCGCAGCACTAGTGGCCAAGCTGATCCTGGCCTTGGTGATGCTGGGAATATTTTTCTACGCTTACTTCTACTGAGCTATCTGGTCAGCTCTGATCCAGCATGGGCTTGAGATATTTGCCGGTATAGCTCGCCGGATTTTTCGCCACGTCTTCCGGCGTGCCCTGGGCGATGATCATGCCGCCGCCGTCGCCTCCTTCCGGTCCCAAGTCGATGATCCAGTCCGCCGTCTTGATGACGTCCAGGTTGTGCTCGATGATGACGATGGTATTGCCATGGTCGCGCAGCCGGTGCAGCACATCCAGCAGCAGTTGGATGTCGGCGAAATGCAGCCCGGTAGTGGGTTCGTCCAGGATATAGAGGGTACGGCCGGTATCGCGCTTGGAAAGCTCTAGCGCCAGCTTGACGCGCTGCGCTTCGCCACCAGAGAGCGTGGTGGCGGATTGTCCGAGAGTGATATAGCCCAGGCCGACATCCAGCAGCGTCTGCAGCTTGCGCGCAACCACCGGTACGGCATTGAAGAAGTCGTGCGCCTGCTCCACCGTCATCTGCAGCACTTCGTGGATGTTCTTGCCCTTGTAATAGATCTCCAGCGTTTCGCGGTTGTAGCGCTGGCCCTTGCACACGTCGCACGGTACATAGACGTCGGGCAGGAAGTGCATCTCGACGCGGATGACGCCATCGCCCTGACAGGCTTCGCAGCGCCCGCCCTTGACGTTGAAGGAGTAGCGGCCAGGGCCGTAACCGCGGGCACGGGATTCCGGCACGCCGGCGAAGAGTTCGCGGATCGGCGTGAAAAGGCCAGTGTAGGTGGCCGGATTCGAGCGTGGCGTCCTGCCGATAGGGCTTTGGTCCACATCCACCACCTTGTCGAAAAACTGCAGGCCGTCGATCGCTGCATAAGGCGCGGGCTCGGTCGAGCTGCCATACAGATGCTGGGCGACCACGCGATAGAGTGTGTCGTTGATCAGCGTGGATTTGCCGGAGCCGGACACACCGGTTACGCAGGTCAGCAGACCGACCGGCAGCTCCAGGTCGACATTCTTGAGGTTGTTGCCGCTGGCATTGGTCAGCCTGAGCCAGCGCTTCTTGTCGGGCGCATTACGTTTGGCTGGCACTTCTATCTTCTTCGCCCCGCTCAGGTACTGACCGGTGAGTGAGTGCGCATTCTGCTGGATTTCCGCCGGGCTGCCTTCGGCGACGATCTGGCCACCATGCTCGCCGGCGCCGGGTCCGATATCGATGACGAAATCCGCTGCCATGATGGCGTCCTGGTCATGCTCGACGACGATGACGCTGTTGCCAATGTCGCGCAGACGTTTAAGAGTATCCAGCAGACGGTCGTTGTCGCGCTGGTGCAGGCCAATCGAGGGCTCATCCAGCACGTACATGACGCCGGTCAGTCCGGAGCCGATCTGCGAGGCCAGACGGATGCGCTGCGCTTCGCCGCCCGACAGGGTTTCTGCCGAGCGCGACAGCGAGAGGTATTCCAACCCCACATTGGTGAGGAACTTGAGTCGGCTGCTGATCTCCTTGACGATCTTGTCGGCGATCGCCAGTTTCTGGCCGGATAGCTCCAGATCATCAAAAAAGGTAAGCGCGTGCTTGAGCGGGATTTCGCAGACTTCATGTATGTTGGCGCCGCCGACCTTCACATGCCGGGCCTCACGCCGTAGTCGAGTGCCGTTGCATTCCGGACAGGCCTGCGAATTCAGATACTTGGCCAGTTCTTCACGCACGGTGATGGAATCGGTCTCGCGGTAGCGGCGCTGCAGATTATTGAGGATGCCTTCAAACGCATGGCTTTTCTGGAAATAGGTGCCGCGTTCGTTGAGATACCTGAACGGAATCACTTCCTTGCCGCTGCCATGCAGAAGCACCTGTTGAATGTGGTCGGGCAGGTTTTCGAAGGCGGTATCGAGATCGAAGCCGTAATGCTGCGCCAAGCTTTGCAGCATCTGGAAATAGAACTGATTGCGCTTGTCCCAGCCCTTGATGGCGCCGGCAGCCAGCGACAGGTGCGGGAAGGCGACCACGCGTTTGGGGTCGAAAAAGCTGATCTGTCCGAGACCATCGCAACGCGGGCAGGCGCCCATGGGATTGTTGAACGAAAACAGGCGGGGCTCGAGCTCTGCCAGTGAGTAGTCACACACCGGACAGGAGAATTTGGCCGAAAACAGGTATTCCTTGTCGCTATCCATTTCCAGCGCCACAGCCTTGCCGTCTGCCAATCGCAATGCGGTCTCGAAAGATTCCGCGATGCGCTGCTTCATGTCCTCCTTCACTTTCAGACGATCAATCACCACGTCCACCGAATGCTTCACGGTCTTGGCCAGCTTGGGCACTTCGTCCAGCTCATAGGTCTTGCCGTCCACGCGCACACGCACGAAACCCTGCGCCTTGAGCTCTTCGAAGAGCTCCAGTTGCTCGCCCTTGCGGTTGCTGACCACCGGTGCCAGGATCATGAGCTTGGTATCCTCGGGCAGCGCCAGCACCTGATCCACCATCTGCGATACGGTCTGCGCTTCCAGCTTGGTGCCGTGCTCCGGGCATTCCGGATCGCCGGCACGCGCATACAACAGCCGCAGGTAGTCGTGGATTTCGGTGACGGTACCGACGGTGGAACGCGGGTTGTGGGAGGTCGATTTCTGCTCGATGGAAATCGCCGGCGACAATCCCTCGATCAGATCGACGTCCGGCTTGTCCATGCGCGCCAGGAACTGGCGGGCGTAGGCGGAAAGGGATTCCACGTAACGGCGCTGGCCCTCGGCGTACAAGGTGTCGAAAGCAAGTGAGGACTTACCCGAGCCCGAAAGCCCGGTGATGACGATCATCTTGTTGCGCGGGATATCCAGCGACACATTCTTGAGGTTGTGGGTACGGGCGCCGCGTATGCGAATAAATTCCATGAGCCTAGTCTTGAATATGGTCTTGCGTTAACGTCAGGTGGGGCAACCTGATAATATACGCAAATTTCTGCCTCAACTTCAATTCTTTCCATGACACAAACTGAACGCATGTCGCCAAAGGAAATGCGGGCAAGCCTGAGCCTCGCCTCCATCTATGGTCTGCGCATGCTCGGCATGTTTCTCATCCTGCCGATTTTCTCGATTTATGCGGAATCCCTGCCGGGAGGCCAGAACCACTTGCTGATCGGCCTGGCGCTGGGAGCTTACGGTTTGACGCAGGCAATTTTCCAGCTGCCCTTCGGTATGGCATCCGACCGGTACGGCCGCAAGCAGGTGATCTACCTGGGGCTGGTGATATTTGCCGCGGGCAGCCTGATTGCTGGCCTGGCCACCAGCCTTTACACCATCATCCTGGGTCGCGCGATCCAGGGCGCAGGTGCCATTTCCGCGGCGGTGACCGCACTGGTGGCGGACCTCACTAGCGAAGAGCACCGCACCAAGGCCATGGCCATCATCGGCGGCACCATCGGCACCAGCTTCGCCGTCTCCCTTGTGCTCGGCCCGGCGTTGAATCGCTGGATCGGCGTGCCCGGCATCTTCATGCTGACGGCCATCCTCGCCATATCGGCCCTGCTGGTGGTGAAGTTTGTCATCCCCGACCCGCTGTCGAGCCGCTTCCATTCCGACGCCGAAGCTTCCACTGGCAAGTTGGGCGAAGTGCTGGTCAACCGCCAGCTCGCGCGCCTCAATTTCGGCATATTTGCGCTGCATGCGGCGCAGATGGCGATGTTCGTCGTAGTGCCCTTCGCCATCAAGCAAACCAGCGGTATCAGCGAGAATAGCCACTGGGAGATCTATCTGCCGATTATGGTGGTGTCCTTCATTCTCATGGTGCCTGCCATCATTTTTGCCGAGAAGCGTGCGCGGCTGAAACTGGTGTTCGTCGGCGCCATCGCCATCATGCTAGTGGCTCAGCTGCTGTTTGCCAGCCTCATTCACAGCTTCTGGGGCATTGTCGTTTCGCTGACCACCTACTTTGTCGCCTTCAACATTCTCGAAGCCAGCCTGCCGTCGATCATTTCCAAAATCGCCCCAGCCGCGGCCAAGGGTACGGCGATCGGCGTTTACAACACGGCGCAATCCTTCGGCATTTTCGTAGGCGGCGCGTTTGGCGGCTATCTCTCGCACTACTATGGTTTCTCTTCGGTGTTCGTCTTCTGCAGTGTGCTCATGGCCATCTGGCTCGTCCTGGCCGCCAGCATGCAGGCGCCACCCGCCATCCGCAGCAGGATATTCCGTATCCCCAAAATGGCGGCCGCACGCGCAGAAGCGCTGCACAGTAAACTGGCGAGTCTGCAGTCGGTTAGGGAAGCCGTGGTGCTGCCCGAAGAGGGCATCGCCATTCTCAAGGTGGATATCCACCAGCCGCTGGATGAAGCCCAGGTACAGGCGCTGATAGCGGGCTAGGCTGGGGACACGTAAGACCGCAGGAAGGTGCGTGTCTCATTGTCGGGGAAGGTCACAGTCACCTGATTGCCCTCCACGGCGACCACCCGGCCTTCATCATACTTGGGCACGGTGACAGAACTGCCTACACAAACCGGATCGACTTCTTCCCGTTCGGCCGACTGCCGTTTCCCATCGTCATGTGATTCGGCCGGAACCATCTCCTCAACGGGTATCGGCGGCGTCAGGCAGTTGTCGCAGATTTCGCAATGGCCGAACTCTTCGTCGCCAAAATAGCTCATGAGCACTTTCCATCGGCAGAACCCGCTCTGCGCATAGCCGATCATGCGCTCCAGCGCTTCCCTCTCGTGCTCCTGCCAGGCCTCGTAAACCTGGGCGGCCTGTTCCAGGGTTTCGGACGAGATGTCCTGCTGGGCGAGGCGATACGTGCCATTACGCGCAAGCCGCAACAGACCGGATTCTCGCAGCAATTGAAGGGTGACCTTGAGCTTGCCTTTGCCTAGATCAGGCAGCCGGACGAGGATGTTTTCCAGACTGGCTGGCTGTTCTGCTTCGCTCACTGCCTTGAGTGCCTGTATGACGGATTGCAGTTCCTCCACACCCGGATAGTGTTTGGCCAGGAAGAACTGCTGGATGCGCTTGTCGCCAGTGTAGTACAGCAGAATGCATTGTGCCGCCTCGCCATCGCGTCCGGCGCGTCCGGATTCCTGGTAGTAGGCTTCGAGGTTGGCCGGCGTCTGGAAATGGATGACGAAGCGCGTATCCGGCTTGTCGATGCCCATGCCGAATGCATTGGTCGCTACCATCACGCGCACGTTTCCTGACATGAAAAGCTCCTGACTCTCCTTGCGCTCACTGGCCTTGAGCCGACCGTGATAAAGCGCAACGCTCTCGCCCGCTTGCTTCAGTCGCTCATAGATGGCCTGTGCCGCCTTTACCGTGGCGGTATAGATAATGCCTGAGCCAGGGATTTCCTTGACGAGCTGCAGTGCGCGTTCGATCTTCTCTTCTTCGTTGCCAGTCTGCAGTACTCGATAGTGCAGATTGGGACGGAAGATGCCGCCATTGAATACGCGCATTTTCTTGAGGCCGAGCTGGGTATGGATATCCTCGATGACACGCTCAGTGGCGGTAGCGGTGAGCGCCAGGACGGGCGGATTGCCCAGCTCGATAATGGCATCGGCCAGTTCGAGATAGGCTGGCCGGAAATCGTGCCCCCATTGCGAAATGCAGTGGGCCTCATCGACCACCAGCAGGTCAATGTGCAGCTGCTGCAGTTGGTGCATGAATTCCCTGTCGCGCAGACGTTCCGGGGTGGTAAAGACGATTTCGCTGTGCGAGGTCTGGATGTTTTCCAGCGCTTCTTCCTCCTCGGCGACCTTGAGTGTGCTGTTCACCTGCTCTGCCTCGATGCCCGCTTCATCGAGCTTCTCCACCTGGTCTTTCATCAGGGAAATCAGTGGCGACACCACGATGGTGGTGCCCGGCATCACGAGCGCCGGAATCTGGTAGCACAACGATTTGCCCCCGCCAGTCGGCATGATTGCCAGGGTATCGTTGCCGCTCAGCACGCTCTCGATGACCTCGCGCTGCCCTGGCCGCAATTGCCTGATGCCGAAGTTCGCCAGCATGTTCTTG
>DASTRT010000258.1:0-6150 GCA_035761085.1 Methylophilaceae bacterium | reverse complement strand
CAGGCTGCCGCTGTTGCTGCCGTAATCGACATTGCCGGCGTTGAGCTGGTCATATCTCACCCCTGTACGCCAATAGGGGCGGAACTGGTATATCCCCTGCACATACCAGCCGGACTGATTGGCGTGGTAACCGGACGTACTGTTGGTCGAGTCGATGTCGTAGGCCAGGTTGCCCGATTCCTGCCGGTTGAGGTACTCCCCCTGCAGCTTGAAGTTGGTACGGTCGGGATTGCCGTTCGGTGCCCACTTCCAGGTGAAGTCGGCTATCCAGATATTGCTGTCGCCATCGAAGCGGTTGGTGATGAAACGGTCGGCGACATCCAGGTCGGGTGACTCCCGGTCGTCGGTCGAAACGTGCAGATAGGATAAACCAGCGCGCCAGCTGCTGCTGATGCCTATGTCCCCGCCAACATGGGCGAAGACGCTGCCCATGCCCGCTCCATTGCGGTCTTTGCCCTTGGTGCCGGCGATCCGCCCACGACCGACTTCCGCGCCCAGCTCAACAAGGGTATCGGTCGGTGCCACCCAGCGCACCTGCACGCCATCGTCACCGTACTGGCCACCAAGGAATGCCTGGTAGGCAAGCGGGGTATCGACAAAATCCCAGGTATGGGCGTGTTGCTCGTTCAGGTAGCCAACGCCGGAGAAAAAGCGTCCGCCCTTGATTGTGAGCCCGTAAGGCAGCGCGGTGGTCTGCACAAATCCCTCCTCGACGGAGATTTCGTCGTCAGCGCTGACAGCCAGATTGATGCCGCCGTAGAAGTAATGATCAACATTGGCGTAGAGGCCGAGCTCGGATTCCGCCAGGCTGAGCCCGCGTAATCCCGGCCCGATTTCCCCGCCGCTCTGGAAGCCGGTGATGTGGTAGTCGGAATCCTGCGAGCGATTGGCATAGATTCCCGAAAGGATCAGCGATATGCCGGGATTGAAGGCATTCGCCGCGGTCGGTGTAGCGGCCGGAGCCGGAGCAGGGGTCGCAGTCTCTGCCGGAGCCGCAACTTGCTGCTGTACTGGCGCCTTATTCTGCGCAGCTTGCAACTCGGCTTCCAGTTTGTGGATGCGTGCTTCGTAGTTCTGTTTCATCTCCCGGATTTCGCTGCGGATGCTTTCCAGCTCGGCATCATCGGCAGCAAAAGCCAGGGTTGGCAAGGCCGTGGCGGCAAGTGCCAGGCAGGCCATCAACTTGCGTGTGATCATGGTGTCCTCGTATAACAAATAACAAGACCTCGGCCAGAGGCCGAGGATAGGCTAGATGTCAGGCGAAGACAGGTGGGGCGCGGGCGGAATAAGCGTGTTCGGGGGAAGCGTGGTGGGCAGCAGCGTAATGCTGAGTAGCCTCAAACGTGTTGGCAAGCAGTGCAGGGGAAAAATAGGCTACCCCCAGGGCGCTCGCCAGCTGGCCGTAGCTCAGGCACTTTTCGCAAACTGAGCCATGAGAGGATGAATCTTTTTTCTGAGAGAGCGGCGCCTGATCGGCGTAATGGGAAATCTCGTGGACGATCGCACCCTGCTGGCTGAAGCCAAACAGGAATGCGAGTATCACGGTGAGAATCAGGCGCTGCAGCATGCGCCTGATTCTAGCAGAACAGACCGACTAGGGTACTAGTCAGCTGTTGGCGGAAATTGCGTTAGGCGCCGAAATTCTTGGCCGCGAATTCCCAGTTGGCCAGGGAGTTCAGGAAGGCTTCAACGAACTTGGGGCGGGCATTGCGGTAGTCGATGTAATAGGCATGCTCCCAAACATCTACCGTCAGCAGCGGCACGTCCGAGGTGGTCAACGGCGTACCGGCGTTGCTGGTATTGACAATATCCACGCTGCCGTCCTGCTTCTTGACCAGCCAGGTCCAACCGGAGCCGAAATTGCCGACGGCGGAAGTCTGGAATTTCTGGGCAAACTCTTCATAGCTGCCCCACTTCTTCTCGATAGCCTGCAGCAATGCACCGGTGGGCTTGCCGCCGCCATTGGGCTTCATGCTGTTCCAGAAGAAGGTGTGGTTCCACACTTGAGCCGAGTTGTTGAAAATGCCGCCGGAAGACTTGCGGATGATGTCTTCCAGGGAAGCATTTTCGAATTCCGTTCCCTTGATCAGGTTGTTCAGGTTATTGACATAAGCCTGGTGGTGCTTGCCGTAGTGGAACTCCAGAGTCTCTGCCGAAATGGCGGGTTGCAGGGCGTCTTTGGGATAAGGCAGTGGGGGAAGGGTATGTTCCATGGCAAACCTTTCTTGTAAGCGGAATTTGAAAAACTGATATTTTGCCATAAAGCGAGCAAGTGGTTATGTGCGAATCCGAACTTATGGGAACGGGCTTCGCCAGGACTCGATTGCTTTCTACTTCTTGCGGGCGCGTGGGTGGGCGGCGTCGTAGACTTTAGCCAGGTGCTGGAAGTCGAGATGGGTATACACCTGGGTCGTGCTGATGTTGGCATGCCCCAGCATTTCCTGCACTGCGCGCAGATCGCCGCTGGATTGCAGTACATGGCTGGCGAAACTGTGGCGCAGCATGTGCGGATGTACGTCACTGTTGATGCCTTGGCGGATTGCCCATTGCTTGAGGCGGTACTGGATGGCACGGCCTGAAATGCGTCTGCCCTTCTGGTTGGTAAATAGGGCCTTGGGGTCGGCATTCGATATCGCCTGACGCAGTTCCAGCCAGTGCTTCAAGGCCTCGATCGCATGGCTACCCATGGGGACGATACGGGTCTTGTTGCCCTTGCCAGTGACTGTGACCGTGCCGTTGGGCAGATCCAGTGCGTCGAAATTCAAGGCGACCAGTTCTGCCAGCCGCAGACCGGAAGAGTAGAAAAGCTCGAGTATGGCGCGGTCACGAATCGCCAGCCAATCATCTGCCTCAATCGCTACAAGTTTGGCCGCTTGGTCAGTGGACAAGGCCTGTGGCAGGGTTTTTGCGGATTTGGGCGCCCTCATGCCGGTGCAGGGGTTGCCGATGTAACCGTGACGCCGTGCCAGGAAATCGAAAAAGCCACGCCAGGCCGAAAGCACGCGGGCGATGCTTTTGCCGCTTAATCCCTGGCCGTGCAAGATCGCGACATAACGACGAATATGTTGTGGCTGGAGCTCCTGCAGGGGAAGTTTGTCGCTCAGCTTCAGCAGCAGGCGGATATCGCGGGAATAGTTTTCCCGTGTCAGCGGGCTTAAGCCGCGTTCGAAACTCAGGTAGCCGAGATAATCAGCCAGCAGGTCCACTAATCGAGGTAGCGTAACAAGGCGGCGCTGACCAGTTCGCCGATGCGCTTGAGATAAAGCGTACCCATTTCGGGATAAAAGCGCTGTTGGTCGTCACTGCCGAGGGCCAGCAGCCCAAAGACCTGTTCTCCCTTGAGAGCGATCACGGCGAAGGATTTGGGCGCCGCATTTTCACCGAACCAACTGTTGAGGTCATGTTCGGGCTGATATCCGCAATACGGGGTTACCAGAGACTGGGCCCAATTGCGATACTCATTGTTGACTTCCTCATAGGCCGGATGCACGCCATCTTCGGAATTCTTGGGCGTTCCCCACAAGCGCATGCCGATGTAGGGCACCAGGAAATCCTGCCGCAGGCTGTGATCCAGCAGCTGCATCAGGACATCGAAGCTGGGCGTGGCAAGCAGACCCAGGCTCAGGCGATGAATCTTGTCGCTGGTGGCATCGTTGAGTTCGCCGAAGTGCAGGAGTTCCGACAGTTTTGCTTCCAGCACGCGGATCTTGTCGCGCTGTGCCAGCTGCTGGCGTTCAGCCAGCGAGATGGTGCCATGACCATGTGGGCTGGGCAGATGGATATCGGCCAGCAGATCAGGGTGGCGTTCGAAAAACTGGGGATGCGCGCGCAGGTAGGTGCTGACAGCTTCTTCATTCGACTCCATGCGGTCCTCATCATTGAGTTGCATCGTGGCTCCTTGGTCTTGATTGCTTGACATCGCTAATTTACCGGGCTGGCGGCATCCAGTTCATCCAGGTCGAGAACCCCCTCGAATATGGTCTCGGCCGGGCCGGTCATCAGCACATGGCTGTCGTTTCCTGCCCAGTTTATCTGGAGTTCTCCGCCACGGGTAGATACTTTTACCGGTGTTTGCAGCCGTCCCAGGCGTATGCCGGTTACGGCTGCGGCGCAAGCACCGGTGCCGCACGCGAGGGTTTCTCCGCTGCCGCGCTCATAGACGCGCAACCGGATGGTATGAGGGTCCACGATCTGCATGAAGCCGGCGTTGGCGCGCTGGGGAAAGCGTGCATGCGACTCAATGGCGGGGCCCTGATTTTCGACCGGTGCAGTATCCACGTCCGCCACAATCTGTACCGCATGTGGGTTACCCATGGATACCGTGCTGATTTCCACCTGGCTGCCTGACACATTCAGGGCATAGGAGAGGTCTGCATTATCAGCGATGAAGGGGATATTTACCGGCTCAAAGTGTGGAGCACCCATGTCCACCGTCACCAGGCCGTTCGTTTCCAGCCGCGGAGTAATCACCCCCGATGCAGTCTGCACGCGGATCTCACGTTTTTCGGTCAAGCCCTTATCGAAGACGAACTTGACGAAGCAGCGGGCACCATTGCCGCATTGCTCAACTTCGCCGCCATCGGCATTGAAGATGCGATAACGGAAATCCACGTCTGGAATGGTGGGGCGTTCGACCAGCAGCAACTGGTCGCAGCCGACGCCAAAATGACGGTTGGCGATGCGGCGAATTTGCTTGGGCGTCAATGTAACTGGCTGAGACAGGGCATCGATGGCGACGAAATCGTTACCAAGGCCATGCATTTTGGTGAACTGAAGTTTCATGAGGGCTGCATTTTAGGGGATTGTGTCGGCGCGTGCCTAGCGGTCACTACTCCGATGGACGGGAATCCGCAGTATGAGGGGGTACCTTGAACCGGCGGTAGCTCCACAAATATTGCGCCGGCTCGCCTCTTACCAGTTGCTCGATGCCATCATTCATGTTCTGCAAGGTGGCTACTTCCGTGAGTGGTTCGATGTGGATCACAAAACCTCGCCCCCAGGAAAGGCGCTCACCGAATGCCAGCAGAACGGTTGCCTCGGTGGACTTGGCAAGCCGTTCAACCAGGGTCATGGTATAGGCCGGGCGACCGAAAAACCGCGCCCAGGCGCCCTCGCCGGATTCGGGTACCTGGTCAGGCAGGATGCCAACGGCTTCGCCTCTGCGCAATGTTTTCAGCAGATCACGAATACCGCCGAGACTGGTCGGTGCGAGGCTTGCCTTGCCGCGGCTTCTTCCTTCCTCCATGTAGGGAGCCAGCCATCGCTGGCGTGACGGCCGGTAAAGTATGCTGATGGGATGGTGGGCAGCATAGTAGATGGAGGTGATTTCGTAGCAACCCAGATGCGGCGTCAGGAAGATGATGCCCTTCTGTCGGGAAAGCGCGGCTTCTACGTGCTCCCAGCCATGACAACCTTTTACCCATCTAAGTACGGACTGCTCTGGTCGGAACCAGATAGCAAAGGTTTCCATGAGCCCTTTGCCCATCTCCCGGATGCTTTTGTGCACTAACCGGCGGAACCCTCGCTCATTCTCTGCTATATTGACCGACAAAATGTTCTTGCGCAGGCGACGGGAGAACTTGGCGTCGAACAGGTACATGCTCCAGCCTGCCAGAATGCCCAGTCCATGGATCAGCGGTAATGGCAATCGTGCATAAGCACGTAGTAACGCGACTAACATGAATTTTTTCGAATCTCAGCCTTTTTTGCTATTCTATCAACCTTTTTGCCAACTCCCTTTCCTACGATGAGCGAATATCTCTTTACCTCCGAGTCCGTATCCGAAGGCCATCCCGACAAGGTTGCCGACCAGATTTCCGATGCCATTCTTGATGCTATCCTGGCGCAGGACCCTACGGCCCGCGTCGCTGCCGAAACCCTGACCAATACGGGGCTGGTGGTGCTGGCGGGTGAAATCACCACGCACGCCAATGTCGATTACATCAAGGTCGCGCGCGATACCATCAAGGAAATCGGTTACGACAACACCGATTATGGGATCGACTACCGCGGCTGTGCGGTGCTGGTGGCCTATGACAAGCAATCGCCCGATATTGCCCAGGGGGTGGACGGCGCGCATGATGACCCGCTGGATCAGGGCGCTGGTGACCAGGGCCTGATGTTCGGCTATGCCTGCGACGAGACGCCGCA
>DASTRT010000257.1:0-2595 GCA_035761085.1 Methylophilaceae bacterium | reverse complement strand
GATCCAGTAGGTGATCGGTTCGTTGCGGCGCCCTTGCACGGCCAGCAGGCGGCGCACGGGCAGGCTGCCGTATTGGGTAAGCAGGCTGCCGACATTGTTGGCCATCACCTGGAAGCCCTGCGCCGTGTAGCAGAATTCCGGGCGGTGGACTTGGCTGCCGTCACCGCTCTGGTCGGCACCGTAGGCAATGGAGAGCATGATGCGGTCGCCATTGGAGTTCACATAGGTACGGCCCAGCAGCTGGCTATAGAGCGAGTCGAGACGGGCCTGTACGTCCGGGCTTGGGTCGACCGGGGTCACGCTCGGGTCGATACGCCAGTCACCGAAACGCTTCGGAATGGCTTTTTCCAGCGACAGCGCGGGCAACTCCTCAGCCAGGCGCTCATGCGGTTTGAGGACAACGGCCAGTGCGGCCGAGCTCACCATGAGCAGCGCCATGAAGACGGGAACGAGCGGGAAGCGGTGCTTCATGCTGCTGCTCCTTTCTTGCGGAACAACATGAAGCGCAGCAGGCTGTCGAAGGCGAACAGCATGAAAAGCGCCAGCACGAACAGCACCATGCCGGTGGCCGAGTGGGCAAAGCCCTGGCCGGCGGCATCGCCGAAGTAATAGGTGATCAGTACCAGGATCATCACGCGGATGACATTGGCGAGGAAAGCGATGGGCAGGATGACGGCGAGCAGGAGCCCGATGTGCAGCCAGTTGCGGTAATCCATGATGTAGATATAGAGCAGGCCCAGCGCCGTCAGGCTGAACATGGAATGCAGACCGGAGCAGGCGTCGGCCACCAGCAGCTGGTACTGGCCGATACTGAGCATGACGCCGGTACGGGCGATGGGATAGCCGGCGAGGTAGAGCACATTCTCGGCGACGGCGGAAACCTGCTGCTTGAGCGGGCCGGTGATGGCGTCGACCAGCACGCCGGGCAACGGCACCATGAAGCACAGGAACAGGAGCGGAAACCACAGCGCACGGACCGCGCTCCAGCCGCGCATGAGCAGCAGAATGCCGATCAGGATGGGCAGGAAGGCGCCGACCTCAAGCGTGGCGATGCCTTGCGAGCTGCCGATGATGAATACCAGCAGGCCGAAAATCAGCCCGCTCCAGCCGAGTACCGGACTGGTCTCTGTCACATAGGTGGCGTCGATCAGCACATGGCGTTTCTGCCACATGAGCCAGCAGAAGACGGCGAGGATGATGGGCCCGTGACCGTTCTCGTCGGTATTCCAGGCGGTCTGCGACAGATGGTAGAAGGTCGGCAGGCAGATGGCCGCGAGGCCGATCGCCACCGGAATCCAGGATGTCCAGGGTGAAACCTGGGAGCCCTGCTTGCCGGCCAGTGAGCTGCTCAATGTCGCCATTGCCGACTTAGAACTCCGTGAGTACCGTGCCGACCAGCGAAACGCCGAGCTGTGCCATGCCGTCAGCCATCTTGTGGACGGAACGCAGGCTGGAGTTGTTCTGGCGGGCGACGATCAGGGCACCGCCGGTATGCATGGAGATGATGTGCGCATCGGCGCAATTCGCGGCAGGCGGCGTGTCAATGATGATCATGTCGTAATCCTGGCTCGCGGAGGCGAGCAGGGAATCGAAAATCGGCCGACCCAGCAGTTCCTGCGGATTGGGCGGAATCGGGCCGGCGGTCAGCACCGACAGGTCCATGAAGGAAGCGACGCGCTGGATGGTGTTGGCATCGGCGCGGCCGGACAGGATGGACGATAGGCCGGAAGAATTCTCCAGCTTGAACAGCTTGTGCTGGCGCGGGTGCCGCATGTTGGCGTCGATCAGCAGCGTGCGTTCGCCGAGCTGGGAGAAGACGATGGCCAGGTTGGCCGCCAGGTAGCTTCGGCCTTCCTTGCTGCCGGGGCTGACAATGGCCAGCGAGCGGTTCTTCGCTTCATCGGAGAACCAGCGCAGCATGAGCTGGCTGCGCAGCGCACGCATGGATTCCACCTGCGGGCTGAAGGGCTGGTAAGCGGCTACCAGTTCGTCGGAAACGACGTGGTTGTTCTTCAGCAGGTAGGAGTAGTGGTACTGCCTCGCCAGGGCGAAGCGGACATCTTCCGGGCTCAGCAGGCCCAGCTTGATGGCGGCTTCGCCGAATGGCAGGTGTTTTTCCTTCTGCAGACGCAGGACGGATTCCGCCTTTTCCGGGGTCAGCTTGCCGGCATCGACCAGGATGGCGCCGATGGAGTGGCTGGCCGGCGTACGCTGCAGAGCGGACATCTTGCTCTGCGGCGTAGTGGACTGGGCAGTGGACTGCAGGACTGTTTGCATGTTCGGGTATCCTTCGTTGGTTAAACGGAAATCAGCTCATGAATTCCAGGGCAGGCCGGTTGGGCCGGGGCAGCAGATTGACCCGGCTCCACATCCGGCGCAGGCCGCGGGGCTGGCGATTGATCACTGCCAGCACGGGCAGCCCCATGCCGATTTCCACGTCTTCGATGGTGCGGATACGGCGGTCCAGCATTTCCATCAGGAAAGCCATGCCGATGCCGATGAATGTACCCAGCACAGCTGCAATCATGGTGTACAGCACAGGCAGCGGCGCGGTCGGATCCAGTGGAGGTTCAGCAGGCGACAGTACCGAGATGT
>DASTRT010000256.1:0-3725 GCA_035761085.1 Methylophilaceae bacterium | reverse complement strand
GCTGGTGTTTGCGGCTGGGGTGGCAGTGCTGACCTACCTGATCCGCGTGTATGGCGGCTATCCGGATGGCGTCGCGTTCGGCGTCCTGCTCATGAACATTTGCGTGCCGCTGATCGATGCGCATACGCAGCCGCGTGTATTCGGCCATGAGAAATAGTCCATGAATCCGATTCTTAAACACGCCCTGATTACCGCTGGCGTTCTGGCTGTTTTTACCGTGGTAGGAACGGCACTCTTGTCCGGCACTTTCGAAAAGACCCGCGAACCGATCGCGCAGAGCGAGAAGGAAGCCAAACGCAATCTGCTTTCGCAGGTGGTACCGCCGGCCATGCACGATAACGATCTGCTGCAGGATACCGTGCAGTTGCCTCCTTCCGAGCTGCTGGGCCAGGCTGCCGCTTCCACGGCCTACCGTGCCTGGCTCAACGGCAAGCCTTCGGCGGTGATCCTGGAAGCGATCGCACCGGACGGCTATAGCGGCGAGATCAAGCTCCTCGTCGGCATCGGTGCGGAGGGCGCACTGACTGGCGTGCGTGTACTTACGCACAAGGAGACGCCGGGGCTCGGGGATTACATCGACATCGCCCATAGCGACTGGATCAAGAACTTTGACGGAAAATCGCTTGCCAAAGAAGGCGGCGAGAACAGTAGGCCAGGCGCCTTGCCCGATGAGGCCTGGAAGGTCAAAAAAGACGGCGGCAAGTTCGATTACATGACCGGCGCTACCATTTCGCCGCGCGCGGTAGTCAAGGCGGTGCACAAGGCGCTGGTGTTTTTCAACCAGTCCCGCGATACAATTTTCCCAGACGGAGATCAACAAGCTTCATCTGAAGAGACAAAGGAACAGCGATGAGCCAGGGCGGTATCAGCGAATACAAGGCAATCATCCAGAACGGTTTATGGAAACAGAACCCCGGCACGGTGCAACTGCTGGGCATGTGCCCGACACTGGCCGTGACCACCTCGGCGCTTAATGGCCTTTCGCTCGGCATCGCCACTGCAGTGGTTATGGCCATGAGTAATGCGGCAGTCGCGCCGGTGCGCAGATTCATTCCGGAAGAAATCCGCATCCCGGTCTTCATCTTGATCATCGCCGCGCTGGTGACCGTGGTCGACCTCTCGATGAATGCCTATGTGCACAAGCTGCACAACGTGCTGGGCATCTTCATTCCGCTGATCGTGACCAACTGCATCGTGCTGGCGCGGGTAGAAGCATTCGCAGCGAAGAATCCCACTGTGCCTTCCATGCTGGACGGGTTCATGATGGGCATGGGGCTGGCCATGGTGCTGACCCTGCTTGGCGCCATGCGTGAACTGGCAGGCAAGGGGACCATCTTCTCCAACCTCGATCTGGTGTTCGGCCCACAGGCGAAAACCTGGATTCCACAACTGATTCCCGATTATCACGGCTTTCTGCTGGCCATTCTGCCGCCGGGTGCCTTTATCGGCCTAGGGTTGCTGATCGCCGGCTATAACGTGATCGAAAGGCGCCGGGCAGCAGCGGCTGCCCAAGCCTCTGCCGTGCCGGCTGCCGCTCACTGATTTCCCATGGATGCCGACAAGTGCCGTGAGATCTTTCGCAGGCTCAGCGTCGCCATTCCATCACCGCAAACCGAGCTCATCCATCACAGCACCTTTGAGTTGCTGATCGCAGTCATCCTGTCGGCACAGTCCACCGACAAAAGAGTGAACCTCGCCACCGAAAAGCTGTTCAAGGTGGCAAATACTCCCCAGGCGATACTGGATCTGGGCATCGAGGGGCTGGAGCGCTACATCAAGACCATCGGCCTCTACCGCAGCAAGGCCAAAAACATCATGGCCGCCTGCCGCATGCTGGTGGAAGAACATGGCGGCGAAGTGCCGGATACGCGCGAGGCGCTGGAGAGGCTGCCCGGTGTCGGCCGCAAGACGGCCAATGTCATCCTCAATACCGCCTTCGGCCAGCCCACCATCGCTGTCGATACTCATATCTTTCGGCTCGGCAATCGCATCAAGATCGCGCCGGGCAAGACGCCGTTGGAAGTGGAGGAAAAACTCATGCAGGTTGTCCCGCCCGAATATCTGCACGATGCGCACCATCTGTTGATCCTGCATGGGCGCTATACCTGTGTCGCGCGCAAGCCCAAGTGCTGGGAGTGTCCCATCGTCGATCTATGCGAATATGAAGCCAAGGAGCTGTAATCTCCCATGGGCAAGATGAAAGTTGCGACCGGCCTGGCGACTGGCACCGAACCCGTACCCGAGCTGGCAGCGCGGGCGGTGGCAAAGGCAATGAAAGCGGCAGAAATCAATGTTGCCAGCAGCGTGCTGCTGTTCCTGACTTCCGAATTCGCACGGGATCCGGCCCCGGCCTTGCGCGCCGCCGCCAAAGCGGCGAGCTGCATCCAGGTCATGGGTTGTTCTGCCCCTGGCATTCTGACTGAGGAGGACTGGATACTCGATGCGCCTGCCGCGGCCGCCATGGTGTTCGGTGAAGGCGCTGGTCTGCAGCCCGCTGCCAATGTCAAGACGCCGCAACTGCTGCTCACCCTGGCAGCTCCCAATGCAATCAATCGCACCTGGATGTCCGCTCCGGGCTTGCGTTTCGGAGGCGTTTCCGGCGACGCCATGGGGCAGGGGCCTTTCTCGGTGTGGCAGAACGGCAAGGGCGCAGTCGCCGGGCATTGCGAAGCGATCATTTCCGGCGTGACATCCGTGATCGCGCCGGCGCACGGACTGCGTATGCTAAGCGACCCCATGCCGGTGAAAGGCATCGAGGGTCACGATTTGCGGGTGCTGGGTGATGGGCCTGCGCTATCGGCTTTGCAGCACGCCTGCATGGGCGTAAAGGGCATCAGCGGCGACGCCCTGCCGCTGCATAGCCTGATGGCGGTGTTTGCCGACAGCGAGGCAATGATCGTCCAGGGCAAGTACCAGTTAGCCGCTCTGGTCAGCGGTAATGAGAATGACGGCTCGGTCACGCTGGCCAAGAAGGTGGAGAAGGGCCAATGGCTGGGTTGGGCGATCCGCGATGCCGAAGCTGCGCAATTCAATTTGCGGCAGACCGCCAATCAACTGGCGAGCCAGTTGCCTGCCAGGCCGGATTTCGGGCTCATGTTCTCCTGCCTGGGGCGCGGCCCGTATTTTTACGGCGGGGTAGACCGCGACCTTGTGCTGCTGCGCCAACTCTTCCCGGGCATGCCGTTGATCGGCTTTTACGGCAACGGCGAAATCGCGCCGGTTAACGGCATCAGTGAGCTGCTGCAATATTCCGCCGTGCTTGGCCTGTTCGCCAGCGAGTCGCGCTGATGGCCCTGTTCAACCCCAGCCGTGACCAGGTGCGGCAGTTCTTTTTCGATGCCTGGGGAAAATTCAAGAAGGCGCAGCCACTGACCGACCTGGAGGCGCTGGCCATCGAGATCATCCAGATGCATCCGGAGTACCAGCCGGTGCTGGACCAGCCCAAGCGATATCTCGAGCAGGCCTATTTTCCGGAGATGGGCGAAACCAACCCTTTCCTGCACATGAGTTTGCACCTCTCCATCCTGGAGCAGGTGGCCATCAACCAGCCGCCCGGAATCGCCGGTTATTACCAGACACTGATCGAAAAGCGCGGCGGCAAGCTGGAGGCGCAGCATGACCTCATGGACTGCCTGGCAGAAGCCATCTGGCAGTCGCAGCGCAACAACACCCCCCTCGATGCACAAGCTTATGTAAGATGCATGCAATACAAGGCCAACCAGGCA
>DASTRT010000255.1:0-2268 GCA_035761085.1 Methylophilaceae bacterium | reverse complement strand
TCCAGGTCGGCCAGGAAACGGATTTCCTCTGGCGAGGTGACGCCCTCGGCGATCACCTTGAGCTGCATCTGGTGGGCGAGGGTGATGGTGGCGGTGACAATGGCGGCATCATCGCGGTCATCCAGCATGTCATGAATGAAGGACTTGTCGATCTTCAGCGTATTCACCGGCAACCGCTTGAGGTGAGTCAGCGAGGAATAGCCGATGCCGAAGTCGTCGATGGAGATGGAAACGCCGATATCGCGGATTTCATGCAGCGTTTCCAGTGTGGTCTCCATGTTCTGCACCAGGCTGGTCTCGGTGATTTCGAGCTCGAGATAGCGCGGGTCGAGACCGGTGCGTGCCAGCACCTGCTGCACCTTTTCCTTGACGGAGGAGGCTACCAGTTGCTGCGCCGAAAGGTTCACGGCGACGACGATGGGTGGCAGGCCGGCATCCTGCCAGGCCTTGTTCTGGCGACAGGCGGTTTCCAGCACCCAGTCACCCAGCGCATGGATCAGCCCGATTTCCTCGGCCAGCGGGATGAAGTCCACGGGCGGGATCAGGCCCTGCTGGGGATTGTTCCAGCGGATCAGAGCCTCGGCGCCGACGATCTGTTTGTCGTTCATGCGTACCCGCGGCTGGTAGTGCAACACGAATTCGTCATTGGCCAGCGCCTTGCGCAGCGCATTCTCGGTCAACAACCGTTCCAGTATCTTGATGTTCATGTAGGGATCGTAGAAACGGAACGAGCTCGAACCCATTTCCTTGGCCTGGTACATGGCGAGGTCGGCGTGCTTGAGCAGGGTGCTGACGTCATCACCATCCTTGGGATACACACTGCCGCCGATGCTGGTGGTCACGCTGAGCTCGTGGCCATCCAGGTGGATGGTGGCCGAGATGTTGTCGAGGATGATTTCCGATACGTGCGCCATCTCCTCGATGTCCTGGATATTCTCCATGACGATCACGAATTCGTCGCCGCCCAGACGCGCTACCGTATCGCCGTCACGCACTGAATTCTTGAGCCGGCGGGCAATCTCCTCCAGCAGCAGGTCGCCGCGATCGTGGCCCAGGCTGTCGTTGATCTGCTTGAAGCGGTTGAGATCCATGAACAGGATGCCGACCTGCGTACTGTCGCGTCGCGAGCCGGCGATGGCGTGCTCCAGCCGGTCATACAGGGAATAGCGGTTGAGCAGTCCAGTCAGCGGATCATGGGTGGCCAGGTGCTCGATCTGCCGCTGGTACATCTTGGCCTGCGTGACATCGCGGGCAATGCCGTGCACGCCGATGATTTCGCCATTGACGACGAGCGGCAGATAGGCGGCTTCCAGGTCCAGGATGTCGCCGTTCTTGCGCCGGATGCGCGTCTTGAATTTCTGCGGGTTGCCCTGCTTGGCTTCCTCGAAGAAATTGCGGATATTAGTCGCTTCTTCCGGCAGCACGAGCGAGGTGACAGCAGTGCCCTGCAGCTCCTCGACCGTATAGCTCAGCATGGTTTCCAGCGCCTTGTTGGCGGAGATGAACTTGCCCGTGAGGTCGCGGATGAATATGCCGTCCGGATGGTATTCAAACAGCGTCTTGAAGCGCTGCTCGCTTTCGGTGAGCTGCAGTTGCGATGCGCGGAAACGATACTGTCGTGCGCGGCCCCGGAAAGCGGCTCTGACCGCACTGATGAAGGCGGTGGTGCGTACCGGACGCTCGAGCAGCGTGACCTTGCCGAGCCGCGGCAGAATCTCCTTGAGATGCGTCGAATCGGCGCCATGGAAGGCCAGGATCATGATGGACAGGTCGGACCAGTCGGGCTGCTGCGAGAGGTAATCCTCGATCCTGGCGACCGTGATATCGGACAGCACTTCCTCCACCAGCAGTATGGCCGCCGCCCCTGCTTCCAGATTTCGCATCAGGTCGTCGGTGTCCTTGCACAATACGCAATCGATGTCCGCTTGTGTCAGCACCTTCGACGCCATCTCGCTGTCCTTGAGCGTCGAGGCCATCACCAGCAGCCGCTGTTCCACAGCGGGGATGTCGGGATCGAACGGGGTGCCGGCGTCAGGATTCATCCAGCTGCTTGCCCTCGAAGGTAGGGATGCCGGTCAGCACGCCATGGAAGTTGCGCAGTACCTTGCCCACGCGGATACCCTTGTCGGAGATGGCAAATTCACGGATGGTGCGTTCGTGCGCACCGGCCCGCTTCTTGAAGACCGAGATGGCCTGTCGTACTTCACCCTGGAATTCGAAATTACGAAGCATGATGACATTGTCCGCCAGGTAGCTGGTTTCGCCGGC
>DASTRT010000254.1:0-2617 GCA_035761085.1 Methylophilaceae bacterium | reverse complement strand
GCGGCATCAGCCGTGGTGTTATCGAGCAGTTACGGCTGGAGCGGCCGCAGGCGAAATTCCTCGAACTGGTGCATAGGCTAGATCGTGAAACTTCGGGCGTTCTCATGATCGCCAAAAAACGCAGCGCGCTGGTCGGCTTGCACGAACTCATGCGGGCGAATCGCATGGACAAGCGCTACCTGATGCTGGTGCATGGCCGCTGGACGGAAAAAAAGAAGCACGTGACGCTGGCCCTGAAAAAACACGTTACCGCCAACGGCGAACGCAAGGTCACCGTGGAGGACGAAGGACAGCAGTCGGAAACCATTTTTCACCTTAAGAAGAATCTGGGCGACTTCAGTCTGTTGGAAGCCCAGCTTATTACTGGCCGCACTCACCAGCTGCGCGTGCAGCTCGCTCACCTCGGCTTCCCCATCGCGGGCGATGACAAATACGGAGACTTTACTCTGAACAAGCAACTGCAGAAGCAGGGCCTGAAGCGCATGTTCCTGCATTCTGCCCAAACCACCATCCGTCACCCGCTGTCTGGAGAAAAACTCGTATTGACCGCCGCCATGCCGCAAGAGCTGGAGAACTTCCTGCGACGGCTGGAGACAGAGACCATACATGCCTAAACGTTATGACCTGATCGTTTTCGACTGGGACGGCACCCTGGTCGATTCCACCCAGCTGATTGTCGATTCCATCCTGGCTGCCAGTGCCGATGTCGGACTGCCCCCGCCAGAGCCTGCCGCCGCACGCGGTATCATCGGCCTGGGACTGCCGGAAGCGTTGCGTACCCTGTTTGGTGATTTGAGCGAAAACCAGAGGCATCAAATCACCGAGCGTTACCGCTATCATTATTTCGCCCAGGATCATGCCGTCCCGTTGTTCGATGGCGTGGCTGATACCGTTACTAAACTCGCTGCGCTGGGCTTCATGCTCGGCGTGGCGACCGGCAAGGGCAGGAGGGGGCTCAACCTCTCTCTGCAGCGCAGCGGGCTGCAGCCATACTTTCTTGCCACGCGCTGCGTGGATGAATGCTTCTCCAAACCGCATCCGCAAATGTTGCTGGAAATCATGGATGAAGTGGGCGCCCAGTCGGAGCGCACGCTGATGATCGGCGATACTGCTTACGATCTGCAGATGGCGCAAAATGCGGGGGTGGCGAGCATCGCCGTCACCTACGGCGCGCAAGAGCTGGAGAACCTTCTGCCATATGGTCCGGTGGCGCATTTCGATAGTTTTACTAAACTAAACCAATGGCTGATAATGAACGCCTGATTTGTGAAAGCGCACAGCTTGCCGAACGTGGGCAGGGCGTGCGCTTTGCACTGCCCGAGCTGGGTGAAAGAACCACCGGTTTCGTGGTGCGCTTTGGAGGCAAGGTGTATGGCTTCGTAAACCAGTGTGCGCACATCCCGGTCGAATTGGACTGGAACGAGGGTGATTTTTTCAACATGAGCAGGGATTACCTGATCTGCTCTACGCACGGTGCGCAGTACGAGCCGACCAGCGGCTATTGTGTGCTGGGCCCCTGCAAGGGGCGCAACCTCATTCCGTTGCCGGTGGTCGAGCGCGACAACAAAATTTTCCTCAACCTGAATCTCGCCGAGAAAGAGTAAACATCATGTCCGAACAGAATCCCAATGGCTCATCCCCTGCCGATGGAGACTGGCAACGCCAGACGCTGGAGAAGCTGGCGTTTTCCGCTCTGAAGGAGCAGCGGCGCGCGCGCCACTGGAGCATCTTCTTCAAGTCGCTGACCTTCATCTATCTTTTCATCCTGTTGTTCTACGCGTTGGACTGGATGGGGGAGGGGTCGGGTAGCGGGCTCAACCATACGGCGCTTATCGATATCCAGGGGGTGATTGGCGACCAGAACGAGGTGAATGCTGATGACGTGGTAGCCAGCCTGCAGTCAGCCTTCGACAACAAGCGGACCAAGGGCGTGATCCTGCGCATCAACAGTCCCGGCGGCAGTCCAGTCCAGGCCGGCATCATCAACGATGAGATCAGGCGCCAGCGCAAGCTGCATCCGAATGTCCCGATCTACGCCGTGGTCGAGGATATGTGTGCCTCCGGCGGCTATTACATTGCCGTGGCAGCCGACCGCATCTATGTGGACAAGGCGAGTATCGTCGGCTCCATCGGTGTGCTCATGGACGGCTTCGGTTTCACCGAGGCGATGAAGAAGCTTGGCGTTGAACGGCGCCTGCTGACCGCGGGTGAAAACAAGGGCATGCTGGACCCGTTTTCACCGCTCAAGCCCAAAGAGAAGGCCTATGCTCAGCAAATGCTGGACCAGATTCACCAGCAGTTCATCAGCGTGGTACGCGAAGGCCGTGGTTCCCGCCTCAAGGAAGAGGAAAATCCAGACATTTTCAGCGGTCTGTTCTGGACTGGCGAGACCAGTATCAAGATGGGGCTGGCCGATGCGCTGGGTAACACCGAGTTCGTGGCGCGGGATGTGATCAAGGAAGACAATATTGTCGACTTCACCGTGCATGAAAGCCTGGCGGACCGCTTTGCCCGCCGCTTCGGTACTTCGATGAGTTCAGCCCTGCTGAGCAAGTTCACTGGGCTTACCGGGCTTAGATAAGCCATCCGGGATAAGCATCAGGCAAACAAAAAAGCC
>DASTRT010000253.1:0-2145 GCA_035761085.1 Methylophilaceae bacterium | reverse complement strand
GGTGATTGCAACGATCCAGGGTGAGACCGAGAAGAAGCTGGTCGAGGTGTTTCGCGTCTAGGCCGCCGTCGAGGTGGGTTCGGTCAAACGCGGATCGCCGCAGATGCGCCGCAAGTTGCGGTGGATCAGGGAAAATATCTGCGGTGATCCGCCCAGATCTGCCTCATCTGCGCCCTCTTTCAGACAGGGTGAATTTTTGTCAGAAACCTCTCCTTTCATAAACTATTTGTCAGATAGCGTTAGCCCTCTTTATACCAATTTCGGATGAGTAGTCATCATGGATCTAGCCGGTTTGGGGCCACCAATGAAAGTTCGTCCGCGAGCGAATTTGCTCACGCTGCTGCTGTATGGCCCGACACCGTTCGGCTTGAACCGCAATCAGTGTTGTCAGGTCAGCAAAATGCTGGTTGACCAGCGCTTCATTTGTCAGCGACCACAAACGCTCGGCTGGTTGCAGTTCCGGCGAATACGGCGGCAAGCGCTCGCGATACAGCCCTTCTGGCACCACCACTTTGTGGCTGGTGTGCCAGCCAGCATTGTCCTCAACCAAGACAATCTGCTTATGGCTACCGCATCCCACAAAGGTCGCGAACTCCTGCAACGCCTGGCTATAGGCGCTGCTGTTGACCTGCGGCACCAGCAGCCAAAAGGTTTCGCCGCTGCTTGGACGGACAAATCCATACACATACAGCCAGTGATAGCGGTGCTGGACTATCACGCGCGGCCGCTGGCCCTTGAGCGCCCACACCTTGCGAACGAGCGGTTTAAGTCCAATCCGATGCTCGTCCATACACCACAGCTCGACCTCCGCATCAGGGTGGGCAGCCTGCACCGCACTCACAACCGTAGCGAGCTTTTTTTAAACGCGTCTTGCGCGGCCACGTCAGCCTTGGCGTGGCGCGGTCGTGGTGTTTGCAGGCGAAAGCCAAGCCGCTTGAGCCACTCCCAGCCACGGGCCACATTGACCTTCTTGCCGCGTTTGGCCGACAGCCAGTCGGCCACCTTCTGGCTGGTCCAAACGCCGCCATCGGCTGGTGGCTCAAGCAGGGCGGCGCGCAGTTCATCTTGTTCGGCTGCTGTTAAGGCCAGGGCACGTCCGGGATTGTCGTGACGGCGATCACCAATGCTGTCTGGTCCCTGATCATTGTAGCGATGCAGGACCTGCCGGACGTGGGTGACGTGATAGCCAAGCAGTTCGGCAACAACCGCGGCGGTTTTGCCTTGGGCCAGGTGCCACAACATCAGCCACTGGCTGCGTGCGACTGGGTCGCTGGCAGCGCGGTATCGCCGTTCGAGTTCATCTTGCTCCAGATGCGGAGCAACTGTCAGTTGTTTTGCCATATGGAGAGTATACACCCGAAATTGGTATAATCCCGTCCGTTACGCCACATGTATCTGTCCATTTGTACCGTTATCGGCTAAACCATCGCACACTTTTCCCTTGCTTGAGCAGGTTCAAGCAGCAGGCGAACCATGCGCTTGATGTTGATCACCAGTCCAGTCAACAGATACTGGATGCGGTTGCGCGCCCGGCCACGATAGCGCGCTCGTCGGCCGTCGTGCTGCCGCACCACTTCAGCGAGTTTGCGTTCGATCGCCCGATGTTCGCGGCGCACCTGCTGGTAGCCCGGAGTGATGGCTTTTTGGCGGGCAGCCGCATACTCTGCGGCATAATCGTTCACGACCACGATCCGGCCATTCGCTTTGGCGACGTGTTTCAGGCAACGTTCCTGCAACGGCCAGGTTGCACAGGCATCATGTGGGAACGTGTATTTCCACCCGGTGTCCACTCGGTTGCGCGTGCGCCGTTGCGTGCTTACCCCGCCTGGACAGATCAACGTCCTCGCCTCAGCCGCATGAGTAAAGTCTTGTGCCGTGAAATAGGGCGTCGGTTCAATTCGTATCGGAGGAACCACTACCTCCAGCCCCAAGGCGTCTGGATTTTGCCATTCACGCAGTAACTCGCCGCGAAAGCCAATCTTATCAATCGACAGGATTTGAACATCATTCCCATGGATGGTTTCTTCGTGGTGGATCAAGGCAGTCGCGTCAGCAGCTTCATCCGCATTGGTCGGCAGTACATCCAGTGCCGTGATGATCTGGCTATCCGCGTCGAGGGCCACATCCAGCAGGTAGCCAGTGAAG